>NZ_PDYR01000017.1:0-65256 GCF_002743165.1 Sporosarcina sp. P19
ACACCCGTTCCCATACCGAACACGGAAGTTAAGCTCTTCAGCGCCGATGGTAGTTGGGGGTTTCCCCCTGTGAGAGTAGGACGTTGCTAGGCACGCGAAGCCATTCCCTTTGGGGAGTGGCTTTTTTGTGTTTTATAGTGGAAAGAGATTGAATTGAGGATGATGTATTATGTACTTTACGCACTTATAGATCTGGGTTATTTGCTCTATTGTGCTGCTTAACTGCTCAATGTATCAAGGTTGGTTAGTGCTCTATCGTTCCACTTAACCGCTTAAAGGGTCACGAGAAGCGCTCAATCGCACTGTGTATCCGCTGAAAGAATCACGTCAAACGCTCAATGAATAATAACCACCGCTCTATCAACCCGCTATACCACTTAATAAACCTCATCAACCACTATACCACTCGAGCACCATCCTCCATAACCATCACCAGTATTCTAATATGAAGTAAAACAGGCTAGAGAATTGAAACAATAATAATAGAATCCATGTCATAAAGCCCATGGATTAGATGATAAATATCTCTATTCAATTAGATTGAAGTTGGCTCATTAATCATACGGAATAGTATATATCGTCTTGACTTTCGTAGCGTACAGCAATGGAATGCCCATTGTCTGATTGGAATTTAAGTGCGGTAGTGTCTAGGTCACCAGTAAGTATAGAAAACGAATGTCGATCTTGTTGGGAGGGTAGAAGAGAATAGTGGATAATATCATGGATAAGAGAAGACATTTCTTCGTACGATGTAAAAATATAATACTCATTGACCATATATGCCGGCATACTGCTCATCTCCTAATATAAATAGAATGAAGACACGAGCGACGGGAAAGGAAAAGTAAATAATTATCTATTCAGCAAGTACTAGAGCGTTGACTTCAAAGTATAAAGCCCGAAGTATACTATATGAATCAACAACTATACATGTGAATAGAAAAATCATTCTACAGTTATTATATAGTAGGTTTATATAAAATACTATTGAGTATTGTCGGAAAAATTAAAATGGTAAAATAGATTATTTTTTTAAATTGTACATAGTTTGCATGAATGCTAACAATGCATTTTTATCTGTGTCAGATAACCTTATACCGTTGAAGGATATTTGTTCTTGCAATAAATTCTCTAGTTCAAGTTCTTTAGACGGCTTATTATTTTTAGATGAAGAGATAGCTTGATCTACTGTTCCATTAGGCAGGTAACCTGCCAATATTAATAACTCATTTTTATCTGCTTCTAACGCTGCTGCTAGTGCACAAATCGTTTCACGAGAAGGGTTGTATCTACCTTTTTCCAATGAAGCGATGAAAGAGTAGCTTAGATCAGCTAGGTCTGCCAAATAACGTAAAGTCATTTGTCTCTGTTCACGTAATTTTCGTAGGCGTTTTCCAAATTCGTTCAAATAGATCCTCTCCTTAGCCATTTGTAATTTAATATTGAAGAGTATGTACTACTATCATAACCTATTTATTGATAAATAACAGAAAATACTGGTATGAATATTTTTAGGTAAAAAGACTTCACTTGAGAATGCACAAAACGTTGAAAAAAATAAATTTGAAAGACTATACTACCAAAAAAAACTAAGTAGAAAAGAAGTTGAATAATTCACTACTAACAAACCGTATTTTATGCTATATAACCATTTTACACAATTTCTATATGTACTTCTATACTCCATGTCCCTCAGTTTAATAATTTATAGAGTAATATCCAACATATTAACCGAAATAAAAGAATAACAAACTTCTCTGTTCATTTCATACTACTATAATTGGTGCAATTAACTAATAAATGTGTTGACAAAAAGTACAAAACAACATATTATGTGTTGTAAGGCTGAACAAAAGTTTTTTTGCTCAATTTGTTTAGAAAAACAACACATAATGAATTACTGGAGAGGGGGTAATAAATAACCTTATTAAAATTGAAAACAACCTTGTACTATGTGAATGTCTATTCTTACATCCATCTGAATGTACTAAGTTCACAGTTCAGTTCCAATGAAGAGCTAGTGGTCTAAGGCATGAACGATAGGTATTGCAATGAAAAGATAGTTATAAGATCTGTAACATAAATCAAATGTACTAATAAAATATTATATTAGCAGCTCTGAATTTCCTATTAATATGAGTCGATTAGTATACTTCCTACAAACTCTGAACTATATATTCAAGTCTTACGTATAAAAGTATCAAAATGATGATGATACGGAAAGTGTAGGTGTTGAGAATGCGTTATGAAAATTGGAAATCTCATAGGCTTAGCAAATTAAAATCTACTTCGCTACTGTTACTTCTCAGTTCCTTATTAGTGGTAGGAGGATGTTCACCATTGTTTGGGGGTGAAAAGAGCGGTGAATCAGCAGCGGTTGCGCTAGCCAGTGAAAAGATAGATCCATATGTGGGTGAGAAAAGTGAAGTTCTTTCTTATGTATGGACTACTAGGAAGGAATTATCTCTTACATTTAACGGAATGGCTGGCAAAAAGACGATGGTTTCACTTTTGGATGCACTAGAGCAAAACAATATTTCAGCCACATTCTTTTTGCCGGGCATTCGGGTAGCAGAAGAGCCTGAAATCGCCAAAATGATTTTGGATCGTGGCCATGAAATTGAAAACAACACATTAAATCAAAAGGACCTTCGGAATATAAGTTATGAGCAACTGTATAGAGAAGTCAAGCTCAGTAATGAAGTAATTCAGAAGGAAACCGGTATAACACCTCGTTATGTCAGAACGAGATCAGGTGAATACAATGAGGATCTTCAAGCCATAACAGCACAGCTTGGCATGGATGCGGTTATCAATTACACGATCAACCCACGGGAAGGGGATATGCAGAGTGCTAAATCAATCGGCGAATATATTGAAAGGTATATAACACGCGGGTCGATCATTTCCATGCATACGGATATTAATCCTGAGGTTGTTGGTGCTATTCCGTATATCGCGAAAGCCGTTGAAAAAATAGGCTATAAATTAATTCCACTAAAAGAACTAGTTGATAGAGGTACTAAGCGTAAGCCACTTGAACAAATCACAGGCTATGATGAAATTAAAATTAATCCAAATTATAGAGATGTTAAACCAAATATCTTCTACGATGCTCCTACAGAAGAAAAAGTGATCGCGCTGACATTTGACGACTGGGCAAGCGATTACACAGTAACAAAGATTCTCGATATTTTGAAAGAGGAGAAAGTGCCTTCCACGTTCTTCTTGATTGGTAAAGGTGTAGAGAAGAACCCAAACTTAGCACGCGCTATTTATGAGCAAGGCCATGAAGTTGCAAGTCACTCTTACGGCCATGAGGTAGTAACAGGGATGACACCTGAAGAACTACAAGAGGATTTGGTTAAAGCGCATAAAGTGATTACAGAAGCGATTCAAGCGAAACCGACTATGCTGTTCCGTCCTGCTACTGGTGAAATAGATGAAAATACAGCGAAAATTGCAATGGCGACAGGTTATAAAAGCATTGCATTATACGATGTCACACCATTTGACTGGGATACAGCAAACGATGCCGATGAAATTGTCAAACGTATTGTCAACAAACGGGGAGATGGAAGTGTCATTGTACTTCACATCTTGGATGGCACGCAGACGATTGAAGCCCTTCCTGAAGTTATCCATACATTACGCGAACAAGGCTACACATTTAAACACATGACAGAATTAATGCGAATGAAGAATAACTAAAAGATGGAGATGGTATGAATGGCCAATTCATTATACGAGCAAATCATGTATAAACAAGAAATCATTGCAGTCGTTGGTTTAGGTTACGTCGGACTGCCAGTAGCTATCGCTTTTTCTGAAGTGGCAGATGTAATAGGATTCGATGTCAGTGAAAAGAAGATTGATCAGTTACTTGCTGGAATTGACGTAACAGGTGATGTTGGAGATGAACGAGTCCGTGATACGAGCATGTTATTTACATCAAATGAAAAGGACTTGCAAGACGCCAAGTTTTTCGTCGTGGCAGTTCCAACACCTATTCAGGCTGGAAATCTTCCCGACTTGAAAGCTCTTCAGTTGGCCAGCCAGGTGGTAGGACGAAATATGAGGAAGGGATCAGTCGTAGTCTATGAGTCAACTGTATATCCCGGAGTTACAGAGGAAGTGTGCATACTTGAACTTGAAGCTGCATCCAACCTGAAATTTGGTACGGATTTCACAGTAGGATATTCACCAGAGCGCATAAATCCAGGCGATCAAGTCCATCGACTTGAAAACATTATTAAAATTGTCTCTGGCAGTGATGAGGAAACACTAAATACTGTAGCAAGTGTATATGAAATGATTATAGACGCTGGCGTATATCGTGCGGAATGCATCAAAGTAGCGGAAGCTGCAAAAGTTATCGAAAATGCACAGCGGGATATTAACATCGCTTTTATGAATGAACTCTCCATGTTGTTCAATCAAATGAAAATCGATACGCAGGCGGTATTGCGTGCAGCAAAAACGAAGTGGAACTTCCTACCGTTTTCTCCCGGATTAGTAGGCGGTCACTGCATAGGAATCGATCCTTATTATTTAACGTATAAAGCAGAGGACTGCGGATATCGATCTAAAATACTACTAGCAGGGCGCCATATCAATGATTCTATGGCTGCGTATATTTCCCAGCAAATTCTCAAGACTCTTGTACAGCAGAAAGTGAATATGAATACTATCAGGGTAGGTGTACTAGGTCTTACTTTTAAAGAAGATTGTCCTGACTTCCGTAACACAAAAGTACTCGATATTATCAAGGAATTAAAGGAGTACGGAATCGAACCAATTGTCGCAGATCCATTGGCGGATCCCCAGGCGGTCAAAGAACAATGTGACATCACGCTTGTCTCCATTGATGAATTCAAAGACTTGCACGCAGTGATCGTGGCAGTACCACATGAAATATACAGGGGGCTAATGTTGGTAGATTTTCAACAAATGTTCAAAACAGAATCTACTCAATTATTGGTAGATATAAAAGGTGTCTTTAATAAAAAACAATTTGAAGACCAGAATATTCGGTATTGGAGTCTATAAGAAAGGTGTGGAATTATGGTGAAAGAAAAATCTAATGCCAAAACAACAGGTAGATACACTAGTGAATCGACCCTTCTTCCAAACATTCCAATACTGCAGAGAGGTGAAGAAGGAGAAATAATCCAAACAAATCGACTGTTGAAGGATTCCTACTCATGTGATTTCAACGTAATAATGAAAAATGAAAAAGTCGGTAGCAAAATGAAAATGAAAGCTATTGAAATATCCAAAAAAGAGCTGATTGTGGACTTCGACTCGTCCATGAATTCACTGAAGGCCGGCGATGTCGTAAACTTACGTTTTAAAATACCTAAAGGAACGATGGAGGAAGAATACGAGTCGACGGTGAGAATTCGAGGAACAGTTAGTTGGCGGGAAGTGAAGATGCCGAATGACAAAATCACTTGGAAGCTGGTCTTCAAATTCTTTCAGTCACTGGATTCTTACTTCCAGCGAGTAAAGTGGAGATTTATTACTACCTTCACACTTGCCAGTCTTTTACTTGTCTCATTCTTTATTGTATTAATGCGCTTTGAAAGTCTAGTCTATTTCAAGTTTAATAAGTTCATTTATTTCTATAGTCTGATTGCAGCTACATTTTTGCTAACCCGGTATATATTTGGTGCTTTCTATAGGAATGTACCAATTAACTCTACTTATCGTCCAGGTGTTTCTGTTATTATTCCGGTTTTTAATGAAGAAGAGTGGATCCAAAAAACGATATACGGTTGTCTGAATCAAAACTATCCAATCGATAAACTAGAAGTAATCGTCGTCGATGATCAGTCTACGGATCTCACGGTAGAAAATATTTGGAAGGCAGTAGAAAAGTTAGAAAGTGAAGACGAAGTATACAGAATTAAAGAACGCTTACATGTCTACGTGATGCCGAAAAATGGTGGGAAACGGAAGGCATTAGTAGATGGTGTCGCAATGGCCAAGCATGATCTAGTCGTTTTTGTCGATTCGGATAGTATCTTGAAACCTAATGCTATTTTGAATTTAGTCCAGCCGTTTCAAGATCCTAAAATGGGGGGAGTCGCAGGGAGGACAGATGTTGAAAATAAATATACAAACAGTATTACTAAATTACAAGTCGTACGTTATTACATTGCTTTCCGCGTCATGAAAGCAGCCGAATCATACTTTGACTGTGTCACTTGTTTATCGGGTCCACTGTCTTGCTATAGAAAGTCTTTGATTATCAAGAACCAAGAGAATTGGCTAAATCAAACTTTCTTAGGACAGCCAGCAACATTTGGTGATGACCGCAGTATGACCAACTATATTCTACAAACACACCGCACGGCATACCAAGATAAGGCAATTTGTTCAACAGTTGTACCTGATAAATTTGGTGTGTTTTTAAATCAGCAAATGCGCTGGAAACGCTCTTGGTTGCGTGAATCACTACGAGCAGGAACATTTATTTGGAAGAAGGAAGTATTGATGGCTCTGTTCTTTTATGTGGGTCTGATTGTACCAATTGCAGCACCGGTTGTCGTACTATACAACTTAGTCTATGTGCCGCTGTTTCATGGAATAGTCCCCACAACTTTCCTGATGGGACTATTTCTTATGGCCTTTATGCTGAGCGCCACCTACTTGTTCTTTAAGAAAAGCAGTCTATGGGTCTTCGGATTTGTCTTTGTTTTGATGTATGAGGCTGTTCTTTTGTGGCAGATGCCTATTGCATGGGTGACATTCTGGAAGTCAACTTGGGGAACGCGCGATACACCACAGGATATTGAAGCGCGTGAGAAGAAGTTGGGGAAGAAGCAGAAAAAGGATCCTCTAACTATCAAATCATAACTATATGAATTTGTAGACAAGGAGAATGACATATGAAACGAAACAGTAATGAAATATTAGATTATGAAAAGAAGAATCGACGGAAAGTCAGACGATCAATTTTTCAATTGTGTATTTTATTGGTTATTGTTTTCCTTGTGTTCCAAACGTTTGTCGAAATGAATCGTTATGATACATCAGACACTAAAGAGTGGAAGAACAAGCGAGGTTTTATTGCTCTTTCGTATCCAGGAGTATCAAGGGATGGGTCAGACTCTCTATTTGCCAAAAAACAATTGCAACAACAACTGGAAGCATTGATGGAACAAGGATACGAGACAATCTCTCAACAAGATATTTTGAATTTCTACAATAACAAGAAACCGTTGCCTGAAAAAGCATTGTTCCTTGCCTTCGAAGATGGACGTACGGATACGAGTGTATTCGTCAACCCACTGTTGAAGAAGTATAACTACAAAGCGACATTGCTCTCTTTTGCCAACAAATTAGACGAGAACGATAAGCGTTTTCTTCAACCTTCACATCTAAAACAGATGCAAAAAAGTGGCTTTTGGGAATTAGGTAGTAATGGTAACCGTTTAACATACATTAATATCTTCAATAAAGAGGGGACATTCTTGAATATTCGAGATGACGAAGAAATACTGAGTAAAGACGAAATCAATTCGTACAATCACTTTTCAATGGACTTCATTCGCGATCAGAACTTGATTCCGAGTGAGAACCGAGTGGAAATGGAGAAGCGCATTACAAATGACTATGAAGAGATGCGCAATGTTTATCAAAAACAAATGGGTACTATGCCTGGCGTCTACATGATTATGCATGCAAATGGTCTGTATAATACAGCAAATAAATTGGTTACAGAAGTCAATGACAAAGAGATTAGAAAGACATTTGATATGCACTTCAATCAAGAAGGGGATGCATACAACACAAGAGATAAAGAACTATATAACCTAAGCCGCGTGCAGCCAAAGACATCTTGGTCAACGAATCATTTACTCATGAAGATTCTAAGTGATACAAATCAAAAGGTAGATTTCGTGAAAGGTAATGAGAAACAAGCCAAACAGTGGAAGACAATTGAAAGCGCAGCGGAGTTTCATGATAATACAATCACTCTTACTTCAAAAGCAAAAAAGCATGGAAAATTGGTACTGACAGAAAGTACTAACAAGGATATACAGTTCACAGGAAAAGTGGGAGGTACTGCTGAAGGCCAACAATCCATATACTTACGACGTAGTGATAATGGCAATTCATATGTAAAAATTGCATTTGAAAACGATCAACTAGTGATTGAAGAAAAGGTGGCAGGGCAGTTGAAAGAGTTACTTGAAACAAAGCCGATTCCGAAAGCCACAATGGAGCAAATAACGGATCAAGATAAAACTGCCTCAGAAAAAGCACAACGACAAAAAATATTTAATGAAAAGAAATTTAAAATTGAACTTCAAGATAATAAATTAAACATCTGGCTGAATGATAGAAAGGTCGTCAATAAGCTAGTCGTCAATCGAGAGATTCAAGCTGGAAAACTAGCACTAGGTTCTACATGGATACCAGGAGAATTTAATGATCCAATTCATGATGCACAGTTCAGTGATGTGACGATTGCTTCCTTGGCTAACAGTGATGTTGCGCAGACGATATTATTTACAAATGAAATACAAAAGCCACAGCAACTAATGTATACGTTTGTTGGATCAATTAAGTCGGCAATGAACTGGGTAGTTGATAATTTCTAACAACTAGCATGAACTAAAAAAGGCGGAGATTTCATTGCTTACTAATAAAAAAATATTACTCATTGTAATTTCCTGTTTCTTTGTTAGTGGATGCCAGGAAAAAAAGCAGCAAACTATGGATGTATCAGTTCTAGATGAATTGGTATTTTCAGCTTGGGTGACGGAATGGCAATGGCAAAGTGGTGTGGAAGACCTCCGACAAGTTCAAGGTGTAGATAGGGCACAGGTTTTTGCAGCCTATTTTGATGAAGAGGATCACGTGTACTTGCGAGACAAAATGGACGATGCTATTGACGCTATGAAGAAACTATCAAAGGAACGTAATATACCTCTCGATTTAACGATTGTAAATGATCAGTTTCTACCTGATGGAACAGTCGTGCACAAAGATTCTGAGTTAATTGGACGCTTGGTAGAAACACCAGAAAGTCGCAAAAGACATATTGATAATATTTTGGATTATATCGATGCCTATCAATTTGAGGGTCTAGAAATAGACTATGAAAATATAAGTAAAGAAGACCTACCCAACTTGCTTCAATTTTATAAAGAGCTATATGACGTCCTTCAAGCACAAGGAAAACCGTTACGCATTCTATTGGAACCAAATTTACACGTGGAACAATATAATTTTCCGGTAGGACCAGTCTACGTCATGATGGCATATAATTTATATGGGGGCCATTCGGAGCCAGGTCCGAAAGCAGATGACGAATTCATCCGAAAAGTAGTGAATAAAATGAAAACTCTACCTGGGCAGCCGGTTATCGCCCTATCAACTGGCGGTTTTAGTTGGCTGCACGGAAGAGATGAGATGAAAACCCTCACTGAATCAGAGGCAGAAGATCTTGCTGAGAAAAATAAAGTTATACCTATGCGAGATCCATCCAGTGGCGGTATGTACTTTAATTACCAAGATAAACATGGTGAAATGTTCACTGTTTGGTACGGAGATCAGCAGACTTTGTACCAATGGATGAAAATTGCAGCCGAAGAGGGGCAAATGAGGGTTTCTTTATGGCGAATGGGTGGAATGGAAACATCCACATTGGAATTCCTGAATAAAGCAGTCAATTACAAAGCGAGAGTGAGAGGAGAAAACGGGATGTTTGCCAATCATATAAAAGAACTCAGGAAAGAAATGAACCTGACGCAGGCTGAACTGGCTGAGCGGGTAGGCATCGGGCGTACAGCATTATCCAAAATAGAGAATGGAGCTTACTATCCAAGCGCTAAAACAATGAAGAAAATTTCAGATGTGCTTAATAAACCAATCGGAGAAATATTTTTTAATACAAATATTTCGTGAGGATACACAGATCGCTATGAATGCTTTAACAAAAGATATGTGGAGCAAATTTTCAAGCACCATATATCTTTTATTATGGCGGCATCGATCCTAGATACAACGAATCAAAGAATATACGACACATTTCTAGTGAATTAGGAAAGTCTCGTTCGCTTGAAGAATCTGAAGGGATTTTTTTATCGAGAGTGATATAGAAGGAGATATACATTATCACTATCCTTCCTTGTCGCTGTCGTGTTACAAGCAATATTACAGAAAACACATTCAGAGAAGCCTGTAGTAGTACTACATAAAAAATAACCGAAATACACTTATAGCAATTACAGCTGTAAGGATGGGTTCATACAAATAGCGATTCTCCTTTACTCAGGAGTGTCGCTTTTTGCTATACTGAATGAAAGTAAAGGAGTGCGTAATAGATGAAGTATCAAGATCGTCCACTTGTGCAAGCTTTGCAGAATTTCCATGACCGGAGTCCGGTGTCATTCCATGTGCCTGGACATAAAGGTGGTGCATTATCCGATTTGCCGGTTGCTGTGCGTCAAGCCCTTGCATATGATTTGACGGAACTGACAGGACTAGATGACTTGCATGAAGCGACAGGAGCGATTAAAGAAGCAGAAGACAAGTTGGCATGTCTTTATGGAAGTGAACGGAGTTTCTTTCTGGTGAATGGTTCGACTGTAGGAAACCTGGCTATGCTGTATGCAACCGTTCAGCCCGGAGACTTGGTAATGGTACAACGTAATGCACATAAATCTATATTCAATGCACTGGAACTGACAGGTGCGAATCCAGTGTTTCTATCGCCAGATTGGGATGAACAGACGCAAACCGCTGGAACGGTTTCCTTGAAGACTGTAAAAGAAGCACTTGCACAGTATCCCGACGTAAAAGCAGCCGTTTTTACCACGCCTACTTATTACGGAATAATAAATAGAGATCTTAGACAGATTATAGAAGTATGTCATAGCTATAGTATACCGATTCTCGTTGATGAAGCGCATGGAGCACACTTTATAGTGCATGATGCATTTCCAAAGAGTGCACTTGAACTCGGAGCAGATCTGGTCGTTCAGTCTGCGCATAAAACATTACCGGCGATGACGATGGCATCATTTTTACATATACGTTCAAAATTTGTAAAGGTAGAAAGAGTAGCACATTACCTCCAAATGTTACAGTCAAGCAGCCCATCTTATTTAATGATGGCATCTTTGGATGATGCAAGGTATTATGCAGAGACGTATGATGAAAAAGACTATGAAAGTTTTCGAATATACAGAAATAATTTAATTCAAGGTCTATGCAACATAGCGCGCGTTGAAGTAGTGAAGACAGACGATCAACTGAAGTTGCTCATACGCGCAGCAGGTCATACGGGATACGTCTTGCAAGAGGCATTGGAGCAGCAGGGCATTTATCCTGAGTTGGCGGATCTATACCAAGTGTTGCTTGTACTACCTTTGTTGAAAGCAGGGGATGAAGAAAGCTGCGTTGACCTGGTGGATCAATTTAAGGTAGCGATGGACTGCTTAGCAGAGAAAGAAACTACTTCAATGCGGTTCAACAACTTTACGTCAAACAGTTCTCCATCATCGGTAGTATATACAGCAAACCAGCTTCATACGATGGATATGGAATGGGTAAGTATGCAGAGCGCAATTGGAAAAGTGGCAGCGGCCGCAATTATTCCGTACCCGCCAGGTATTCCACTTTTATGTGCTGGAGAGCGTATTAACCAAGAACACATGGTACAAATATACGATCTATTAATGGCCGGTTGTAGATTTCAAGGAGCCATCAATCGAGAGATGAAACAAATAAAAGTAGTTATTGAATAGATAGGGGAAAAGAAGATGACAGGATTATTCATTAGTTTTGAAGGGCCGGAAGGGGCTGGTAAAACTACCGTATTGCAAAAAGTAGCAGAGCGCTTAAAGGCACATGGAGAAGATGTGGTCATGACACGAGAACCGGGTGGAATTCCTATTGCAGAAAAAATTCGAGAAGTCATCTTGGATTCAACTCACAGTGCGATGGACGGCAAGACGGAAGCGTTGCTGTATGCGGCTGCGCGTAGACAACATTTAGTAGAGAAAATTATACCTGCTCTGAAACAAAATAAAATTGTATTATGTGATCGTTTTATTGACAGTTCATTAGCATATCAAGGGTTTGCACGTGGACTAGGCATAGATGAAGTACTAGCAATCAACTTGTTCGCGATTGAGGAATATATGCCCGATTGCACAATATTCTTCGATGTGCCACCTGAAGTAGGATTAACTCGGATATGGAAAGACAAAGATCGTGAACAGAACCGTCTGGATTTGGAAACGCTGGAGTTTCATGAGAAAGTGTACAAAGGCTATCAGGAAGTGATACTAGGAAATGAAGGGCGAATCCAGGTGGTGGATGCACAACTATTACCAGCACAAGTAATTGAAAATGTTTGGCAAATTGTAAGTTCAGAAGTCAACTTACATAAGAATCCATGATATAATAAAGAAGAAATATATTTTTTTAAAGAAATCGGAAAAGGGGAGAGTACTTTGAAACTGATTGTAGCAGTGGTACAGGACCAGGATAGTAACCGATTATCTTCTGCATTGACTAAAAGTGATTTTCGGAATACAAAATTAGCCAGTACAGGTGGATTTCTTCGCGCAGGTAACACAACGTTTCTAATGGGTGTGGAGGATGAGTTAGTCTCCAAGGCATTGGATTTAATTCGTGATAATTGTCGTTCTCGCGATCAAATGGTCGCACCAGTTTCACCAATGGGTGGTAATGCTGATGAAAGTCAATGGTGAATACCGTACAGGATTGGATAAGTTACCTCCTGATCCCCTTCGGCATACACAAGGTAATGCCAAATTTGGACAAATGGTAGAAAAACAAGGATTGCGTCTGCAAGGAGAACAGATTACACGGTTGTTTGGGGACATCTCAAGTGCCGGGGATCGACTCGCAAGATCTCGGAATTTACGTGATATGGCGAAGTACAAGATGCTAATCAAACGTTTCTTGAAAGAAGCAGTAGATTCAGGTATTGAGTTAACACAATCTCATACATGGAACCAATTCGGTGAAGGTCGCCGGTTGAATCTTGTCCAAACAATAGATGAAAAACTAATCGCGTTGACGGAAGCGCTGTTGGATGAAGAAGAATCATCCATTGATTTACTTGCCAAAATAGGTGAAATCAAAGGTCTTCTTGTCAATTTATATACGTGATCCCGTGCCGCAATCATATGTAGCACGGGGTTTTTTGCAACATCTTTACCAACTAAGGAGGGGCTTGCATGTCACAGAAGTTGCACGACCATGCATTGCAGTCTCAGAAGCAAGTTATTGATAGACTAACTATGATTCACAAAAGACAGCGTATTGGACATGCCTATATATTTGATGGTTCAAATGGTGCAGGAAAAGAAGCGGTTGCGCAATATTTTACGAAATTATTATTATGTATGGATCCAAAAGAAAATGTTCCATGTGAAACATGTCACTCGTGTAAACGTATAGAATCGGGTAATCATCCAAATGTAGTACTAATCAGACCCGATGGACAGGACATCAAAAAGGATCAAATGTCTGAGTTGATTATGAAAATGACGAAAAAAGGATATGAAGAAGGACGGAAAGTATATGTGATTGTGAATGCGGAAAGAATGAATTCTTCAGCAGCCAATACATTGCTGAAGTTTCTAGAAGAACCTGAAGGAAACGTCACAGCTATTTTGCTTACAAACTCCTATCCATCGATATTGCCGACAATTCAATCACGTTGTCAGCGGATTTCACTACAGTCGATGAATCGTCAAAACAGTATTGAAAGTCTCGTAGAAAAAGGAGTTACAGCCTCTATGGCATCCACTGTAACGATGATGACAGCAAATGTCGATGCGGCTTATGAAATGGCTCAAGAAGATTCCTTTGTACAGAGACGGAGATTAGTGTTAAAATTAGTAGAGGCAATTGAACAGCGAACTCCAGGTGAGGCATTGTTGTTCATTCAGACAGATTGGATGCCTTTTATGAAGGAGAAAAGTGATTGTGAACAAGGACTCGATTTACTTCTCTTTGCATACCGTGATATTGTGGCGGTCAAAGCAGGGTTGCAGTCGACTATATCCTATCCCGATCAATTGGAAGTCTTCACAGGACATTCTGTCAAAAATACTTATAGCAGTTTAACTGTTAAAATAGATGCCGTCTTGCAGGCGAAAAAACGATTGCATCAAAATATGAATCGTACGCTTTTACTAGAACAATTGGTGCTTACTATGCAGGAGGGGTTATTGTTTGTTTAAAGTCGTAGGCGTCCGCTTTAAAAAAGCGGGAAAGTTATATTATTTTGACCCATTGGATATGCCGATTGAAATTGGCGACTATGTTATTGTGGAAACCGCAAGAGGCGTCGAGTACGGTAAAGTAGCCAGTCGAAGTAATGAGATAGATGATGAAGATGTCGTCTTGCCACTGAAAAAGATCATTCGTCTTGCAGATGAGGGTGATCGTGAACGTGTGAAAGAAAATGAGCAAGAAGCAAATGAAGCATTTGATGTCTGCGTAGAAAAAATTACAGAACATCAATTGGATATGCGTTTAGTAGATGTAGAATATACATTTGACCGAAATAAAATTGTGTTTTACTTCACTGCTGAAGGTCGCGTGGACTTTCGTAATCTAGTGAAGGATCTTGCCGCCATTTTCCGGACGAGAATTGAATTGCGCCAAATTGGTGTACGAGATGAGGCGAAAATGCTAGGCGGTATTGGACCGTGTGGTAGAATGCTTTGCTGTTCAACATTTTTAGGTGATTTTGAGCCTGTATCCATTAAGATGGCAAAAGATCAAAACCTTTCGCTGAACCCATCGAAGATTTCCGGTCTATGCGGTCGCTTGATGTGTTGTCTGAAGTATGAAAATGACGCATATGAAGAAGCAAAAGCGTTAATGCCTGATCTTGGTAAACAAGTAATTACACAAGATGGAGTAGGAAAAGTAGTCGGACTGAACTTATTGGAGCGTGTGCTTCAAGTGAATATACCAGCATTTGAACGAGTAGTAGAATATGCGTGGAGCGAGATTGAGGACTTACAGAAAGAAACAGCTCAATTGACTAAATGATGAGGTGGAACAGTTGAAAGAAGTGAACTTTCTTGACAGGGTAATGGAGTTTGAACAACAGTTGGATTCTATGCAAAAACAATTCAGGGAACTCATTGGATTTGTTGCAAAGATGACTGAAGAAAACCACTCGCTTCGTCTGGAAAACCATCATCTGCGAACGCGACTCGATGAAATCGATAAGATTACACAAGAAATAGAAGAGGCCGCGCGTGATGAACGTCCAAAGAAGCTTGATGTGGGCGAAGGCGTAGACAATCTGGCTCGCTTGTACAATGAAGGTTTTCATGTGTGCAATGTACACTACGGCAGTAGCCGTAAAGGTGAAGATTGTCTATTCTGCCTGTCATTCTTAAATAAACAGAACGGTTGAGAGGTCAATTCCTATTTTTAGGTATTGGCTTTTTCTTTTGAATGAAGGAGTGTAGATTGTGAACCTACAAAGTGATGAACGACTGGATTATTTATTAGCAGAGGACTTGCGCATCATTCAAAGTCCTTCTGTTTTTTCCTTTTCATTAGATGCAGTGCTGTTGGCGCGTTTTGCCTATATGCCGTTCCGTGGTGGAAAGATTGTAGATTTGTGTACGGGTAATGGTGTAATACCTTTGTTCTTGAGTGCTCGTACAAAAGGCGAAATCATTGGTATTGAATTACAAGAACGCTTAGCGGATATGGCGCAGAGAAGTATAGCGCTTAACGGTCTAGAACAACAGATTACGATTGAAAATGAGAACGTCATAGGTATTGCGAAAAAAATTGGTTATGAGTTGTATGATGCCGTTACATGCAATCCGCCTTATTTCCCGGCAAATGAAGCAAGTGCTAGAAATAAAAGTGAGTATTATACGATTGCTAGGCATGAAGTGGAGCTGACATTGGATCAAGCGGTGAAGTCTGCAAGTGAGTTGTTGAAACAAGGTGGAAAAGCAGCGTTTGTTCACCGTCCCGGTAGACTTCTCGACATCATTACATCGATGAGGCAGTATCGTCTAGAGCCAAAGCGCATTCGTTTCGTCTATCCGAAAGAAGGAAAAGAAGCGAATACACTATTAATCGAAGCCATTAAGGATGGAAAACCTGATCTGAAAATCCTACCTCCTTTATATGTCTACCGCGAAAATGGGGAGTATACAGAAGAAGTGAGGCAGTTATTGTATGGAGCAGAATGAACACTTCTTCTATGTTCTGACATGTAATGATGGATCATATTATGCTGGATATACAAATGATTTAGAACGCCGCTTGCGTGTACATAATGAAGGAAAAGGTGCAAAGTATACGAGAGGGCGCCTACCTGTAAAATATATTTATCAAGAATCATTTGAAACGCAGCGACAAGCGATGCAAGCAGAATATCAGTTTAAACAATTAACCCGAAAAGAAAAAGAACAATATATTAAAAAGGAGCGGTCCACATGATTACGTCACAAAAGAGTGCCGAAGCAACAAAGTTCGGGAAGTTGTTCATTGTAGGCACACCAATCGGCAACCTCGAAGACATGACATTCCGTGCAGTCCGCATCTTACAGGAAGCAGATTATATTGCGGCCGAGGATACGCGTAATACGATCAAATTATGTAATCATTTTGAGATTACTACACAATTGATCAGCTATCACGAACATAATACACGTGTGGCGGGAGAAAGAATTATAGAACTCCTTCAAGATGGGAAAGATATTGCTATTGTCAGTGATGCAGGAATGCCATGTATTTCAGACCCCGGTGCAGACCTTGTGGAACTAGCGATTGAGCAGGGAATCGCTGTCGTTTCCGTTCCGGGACCGAACGCAGCTATTACAGCATTAGTAGCTTCAGGCATTGCACCACAACCATTTCTGTTTTTTGGGTTTCTATCGCGCCAAAAGAAAGAGCTAAAAACACAGCTGGAGAAATTACAGCGCTATGAAGAAACATTATTATTTTATGAGGCGCCACATCGTTTAAAACAAACATTGCGCAGTCTAGCAGAACAATTTGGGGACGAACGAAAGATTGTGATGGCTCGCGAATTGACGAAACGATTTGAAGAGTTGTTGAGAGGGACAATTGCAGAAGCAGTTGAGTGGGCAGAATCTAATGAAATTAGAGGCGAGTTCTGTTTGGTTGTGGAAGGTAATCAGAATGTGCAACACGAAGTCGCGACTGCTTGGTGGACAGACTTATCGATTAAGGAGCATGTCGAACATGTAATAGAAGAAAAAGAAATTCGTTCGAAAGATGCGATCAAGGAAGTAGCGGATATTCGTGAGTTGAGTAAACGGGATGTTTATCAGGCATATCACGTAGAATAAGACAAAAAATCCTGAACGCGTAAGCGATCAGGATTTTTACAAATCAATTGATTTTATTTTGAATTTCATCCATCAATTGTTTTGCGCCTTCAGGACTCAAAATTAACTTACCGTCGATCAGACGAAGGTTATCATCTGACACTTCTCCTGTAATAGAGCATGTCATATTCGGCATGTACTTTTTCAAGATAATTTTGTCGTCGTCCACGTATATTTCTAGCGCGTCTTTTTGCTCAATACCGAGCGTACGACGAAGTTCAATCGGGATCACAACGCGGCCTAGCTCATCAACTTTTCTTACAATTCCAGTAGACTTCATGAAAAAAATTCCTCCTACACTCCTGATTTAGCATTCGTCAAAATTCGACATATTTCTCTTGTCTGTTAAATATCATACCAACTCTTCCAATAATCGTCAATCATCATAACTCAAATAAACACTATTAATTTTTAATAACTTTTTGACAGGTAAAAAATGAAAGATGTTGAAGGTATGAGGATTGCAGTCATTGAGCAAGCTGAAAGAAGTTATAAAAACATACGGGTTCGGAGGAGAACATGGCACTTTTGTGCAACATCCTATAAAATGAATATATACATTAATTATTTGGAGGAATTACGCGTGGAGAATCAATCTAAAACATTTTACATCACTACACCTATTTATTACCCAAGTGGGAAATTTCACATAGGAACGGCATACACGACAATCGCATCGGACGCAATGGCGAGATATAAGCGTTTACGTGGCTATGATGTCAGATTTCTAACTGGAATGGACGAGCATGGCCAGAAAATTCAAGAAAAAGCGGAAGAAGAAGGCCTACCTCCAATTAAATATGTCGATGGCATTGCAGATATCGCGAAAGATTTGTGGAAACTGATGGATATCTCTTATGATGACTTGATCCGTACGACGGAAGATCGTCATAAGACAATCGTTGAAAAGATATTTAAGAAGTTCCTCGATAATGGAGATATTTATAAAGGACAGTATGAAGGATGGAAATGTGTTCCGTGTGAATCGTATTTTACCGAATCTCAATTGGTAGATGGAAACTGTCCAGACTGTGGTCGTCCGGTTCACCGCGTAGAAGAAGAGTCATACTTCTTCAATATGAAAAAGTATGCAGACCGTCTTCTAGCGTATTATGAAGAAAACCCTACATTTATTGAACCTGAATCACGTAAAAATGAAATGATCAATAACTTCATCAAACCAGGACTGGAAGATTTATCTGTTTCCCGTATGTCATTCGACTGGGGAATTAAAGTGCCTGGAGATCCAAAACATGTGATTTACGTTTGGGTCGATGCATTGACGAATTACATTACAGCACTCGGTTACATGTCCGATGACGAGTCTTTATTCAATAAATATTGGCCTGCGGATGTTCATGTGGTTGGGAAAGATATCGTTCGTTTCCATACAATTTATTGGCCAATCTTCTTAATGGCACTCGATTTACCGTTGCCGAAGAAAGTATTTGCACATGGTTTCATCATGATGAAAGATGGCAAAATGTCGAAGTCTAAAGGCAATGTCGTCTATCCAGAAATGCTCGTTGAACGCTATGGCCTTGATGCTACACGATACTTCTTGCTTCGTGAATTACCATTTGGTCAAGACGGTGTATTTTCACCGGAAGCATTTATTGAGCGTATTAACTATGACTTGGCGAATGACTTAGGAAACTTATTGAATCGAACAATCTCTATGATTAATAAATATTTCGATGGTGAAGTCCTGACAGAAGGTCTTGTACCAACTGAATTTGATGCACCGTTACGCGACATGATTCAGCACACAGTGAAAAAATACGAGACATCTATGGAAAAGATGCAATTCAGTGTCGTACTTTCCGATGTGTGGGCATTAATTTCTCGTACAAATAAATATATCGACGAAACATCTCCATGGGTATTGGCAAAATCAGAAGAAGATCGCATGAAGTTGGCGTCGGTTATGTACCACTTGGCGCTATCTCTTCATCATACAGCGGTACTTTTGCAGCCATTCATGACAAACGCACCAAAACAAATGGTAGAACAATTGGGTCTATCTGAAGAGTCATTGGGGTGGGTTACATTAGATGAAGGCTACGCGATTCCTGCAGGCACGACTGTCATCAACAAAGGTGTTCCGATCTTCCCGCGTTTAGAGGCAGAAGTAGAAGTCGAGTACATCCGTAAACAAATGGCAATCACAGCACCTGCTGAAGTAGAAGAGAAAGTGGAAGAAGTGAAAGAAGAAACAAATGAAATTACGTTTGACGCATTCATGAATGTAGACATGCGTGTAGCAACTGTCACGGCGTGTGAAAAAATGCCAAAAGCCGACAAGTTGTTAAAGCTACAAGTGGACTTAGGCTACGAGCAGCGTCAAGTAGTGTCTGGAATTGCGCAGCATTACAGCGCTGAAGACGTAGTAGGCATGAAAGTAATCGTCGTAGCAAATTTGAAGCCGGTTAAACTGCGCGGAGAATTATCAGAAGGTATGATTTTAGCAGGCGAAAAAGATGGCGTGCTAAAACTTGCGACAGTTGATCCTGCATTAGAGAATGGTGCACAAGTAAAATAATACATCACGTAATAAAGCTGTCATTAGAAGTTGGAATCAACGACTTCTCGTGGCAGTTTTTTTATTTTAGGCATCATGTAAGTGATTGGAGAGTAGGATGCGGAGTTATGTTGTTGTTGCGCATGAGTGATTAGTGCTTGTTGTGTAATGGTTTGGTCAGTTGATGAGTAAGAAGGAAAGTAGGGCAGTAGGGCTGTATAATAATTATCCTCACTTTGGTGCTCGCGGAAGGTTTTCGTACCCACTTAGCTTTACTTTTATTTGATGTCACAATTGTTACATCAAACCTATAAAAGCTAAAAGTTTTCCACGCACCACCTACTAGTTGCGCATGTCTGGTAGTAAAGCATTTTGAACACTGTAGACAGAATAGACAAACTCTTTGTTACACAACTGTAATACAAATGAGATGAAAGACATAATCAAAGCTACTAGAATAGAAAACAGTGTTAGGAGAGATACTATGTTTATTGATACACATGTTCATTTAAATGCAGATCAATACGAAGAAGACGTGGAAGAAGTCATTCAACGTGCAATTGATGCAAACGTAGAAAAAATGGTCGTAGTTGGGTTTGATACGAAAACTATTAACAAAGCCATGGAGTTAGTAGAACAATACCCATTCATCTATGGAGTGATTGGTTGGCATCCTGTTGATGCAGTAGATTGCACAGATAGTGATCTGCACTGGATCAAGGAGTTGTCGGCTCATCCGAAAGTCGTCGGCATTGGAGAAACCGGTCTCGATTACCACTGGGATAAATCACCAAAAGACATACAGCAAGAGTTATTCCGTAAGCAGATACGACTGGCAAAGGAAGTAGAATTGCCAATCATTATTCATAATCGCGACGCAACAGGCGACGTAGTTCGTATTCTACAGGAAGAAAATGCAGCGGAAGTCGGTGGGATTATGCATTGTTACAGCGGTAGTGTTGAGACAGCTGAACAATGTATAGAAATGAACTTTCTTATCTCGCTAGGCGGACCTGTGACGTTTAAGAATGCTAGAATGCCGAAAGAAGTAGCAACAGAGATTTCACTCGATAAGCTACTGATCGAAACGGATGCACCGTACTTAGCACCGCATCCTTATCGAGGGAAGCGCAATGAACCGTCCTATGTCACATTAGTGGCGGAGGAAATTGCGCGGTTAAAAGAAGTGTCGGTTGAGGAAGTAGCAAAGCAAACGTCTGCAAATGCATTACAACTGTTTAAGATTCAGTGAACGACATATGTCAATTATTTGTCTATTAAAACTGAAATATCTCTAGCTATAAATGGTTAGTAGTTTGGAAGTTTGACAGTGTAATTTAAACGCTATATACTCAGCCGAGTAATGAAAGGGGAAATTCTTAACATGTTTCAGAAGAACACTAAGTTTATGCGCATTGGAATTTTATTTATGGCAATGGCATTATTCGTAGCAACAACGTCACTCGTATTGATTGACGGAAAAAAGAAAAACATTTCAATGGACCTTAATGGCAAGCAAATAGAATTACGTACAGCAGCAGCTACAGTGGGAGAAGTACTAGCGGCTAATGACGTAAAAGTACAAAAACATGATCTAGTAGAACCGACAGTCAACACACCGCTTGAAAACGATACAGAGATCAAATGGCAAAAAGCAAACAAAGTAATAATTGATGTAGATGGCGAGACTCAAGAACTTTGGACAACAGAAGCTACCGTAAATGATGTACTTAAAACAGCGGAGATTGAAGTTGCTACACATGACGAAATCGAACCGGCTCTAGAAACCAAAATTACAGAAAACCAACCCATTGCAATTGCTAAAGCATTCCCTGTCACTGTCAAAGACGGCGGTAAAGAGCGTACAGTATGGTCAACTCAAACTACAGTAAGAAAGTTTTTGACTGACCAAAACATTCGACTTGCAAACTTGGATAAAGTAGAAGGCGATACAAGTGCAAAGTTGACGGCATCTAATGCGGTGGTTAAAATTGCACGTGTAGAAAAAATCACGGATGTAGTTGAAGAAACAGCAGACTTCAAAACTAAAAGAAAAACAGATATGACTATGCTTAAAGGTAAAGAAAAAGTTGTCACTAACGGTAAAAAGGGTAAACTACAAAAGAAATTCCAAATTACGAAAAAGAATGGAAAAGTAGTTTCTCGTGAATTAGTTGGTAAGACGATGGTAGAAGAACCTACACATAAAGTTGTTCATGTAGGAGCTAAAGCACCAAAAGTAGAGGTAGCAACTGCAACTCCAGCAAAAGCATCTACAAACGCAACGGCAAAATCTTCTGGTACACCAGCAAAAGCGCAAGTAGCAGTATCACGTGGTACTAGTAGCGAGCCAAGCGGTGGAAAAGAATTCTATGCGAACGCAAGTGCGTATACAGCTTATTGTAATGGATGTTCAGGAATCACAGCGACAGGTATTAACTTGCGTGCGAATCCGAATATGAAATTAATCGCAGTTGATCCACGAGTAATCCCACTAGGCTCTAAAGTTTGGGTGGAAGGCTATGGTTATGCAATCGCAGGAGATACAGGTGGTGCTATCAAAGGAAACCGTATCGATTTACACATGCCTACAAAAGAAGCGGCTTACTCATTTGGCCGTCGTCAAGTAAAAATTAAAGTCATTAACTAATAATAGTGTACCGATAAGGGGAAGAAAACTCTTCCTCTTATCGGTTTTTTCCGTTTTCTGCCGGTATGGTGTACAGAATTGAAAAAACACAGTAAAATAGAAAGAATGACATCGTAAGAAAAGAGGAATATTGTGAATATAGAAGAAGTAGTTGTGGTGGAAGGGAAGTCTGATACTGTAGCTGTTAAACGCGCGACAGGAGCGGATACGATTGAAACAAATGGATCGGCAATTTCAGACAAGACGATCGAGCGGATTCGTCATGCACAACGGACGCGTGGAGTTATTGTCTTTACCGATCCAGACTTCCCAGGCCGCCGTATTCGAGCAATTATCGAAGAACAGATCCCCGATGTAAAACATGCATTTTTACCGAAGAAAGAAACTATAGCAAAAAATGGACGTGGAGTAGGAATTGAACATGCGAATGACGAAGCGATTCGTCAAGCATTGGCTTCTGTTTACACGGTGAGTGAGCATACAATAGAAGAGATTCCGATGGCGACATTACTAGAAGCCAGATTGATCGGTCACACTGACTCCAGAAAGCGAAGAGAACGTCTGTCGGAGTTATTGCATATTGGGCAGGTGAACGGTAAAGGATTGAAGAAGCGACTGGAGATGTTCCGGATTTCTGTCACAAAGTTAAATGAAGCGATACAAGTTCTCGACGAGGAGGAAATGAAAACAGATGTATAAAGACATAGCAACGCCAGTGAGAACGAAAGAAATTCTACAGAAACATGGATTTTCATTCAAGAAGAGTTTAGGTCAGAATTTCTTGGTGGATTCGAACGTACTGCATAATATCGTCTCTTGCGCAGCGATTACGAAAGACACAGGAGTCATTGAAGTAGGACCAGGAATCGGTGCGCTAACGGAGCATCTCGCACGGCAGGCAGGAAAGGTCGTAGCATTTGAAATAGACGACCGCCTGTTACCTGTACTCGAAGATACGATGTCACCATATCCAAATGTCACCGTGATTCATCAAGACGTACTCAAAGCGGATATTCATCAAGTAATTGAAGAACAGTTCGCAAACTATGAAGACATCGTAGTCGTGGCCAATTTACCGTATTATATTACAACGCCGATCATCATGAAGTTCCTAATGGAAAAAGCACGCGTAAGCCAGCTTGTCATTATGATGCAAAAAGAAGTAGCAGATCGAATCACAGCAGTACCAAGCACGAAGGCATATGGCTCGTTATCAATCGCTGTCCAGTACTATATGGATGCAGAAGTATCTATGATTGTACCGAAGACGGTGTTCATTCCGCAACCGAATGTAGAGTCAGCTGTTCTTAGTTTGACGCGTAGAGAAGAGCCACACGCTCCTGTAGCGGATGAAGACTTCTTATTCACAGTGACACAAGGATCGTTCTTACATCGCCGCAAGACACTGTGGAACAACCTCCAGTCCTCACTCCCTGAAGGACAGGAAAAAAAGGAATTGATTCAACAAGCGTTTGTTCAATCAGGTATTGATCCGATCAGAAGAGGGGAAACATTATCGATACCCGAGTTCATCAAACTGGCTAATGCACTATACCCTCACTTTGGCAAGCTAAAACCGGAATAAAATTAATGACAATTTCCTATGAAAAAATAGTGAAATTCATCATAAAGTTATTGACAAAGACATAGACAAACTGTTAAAATAAAAATTTTGTTGACAAACGCATGGAAAAATGTTATGCTTGTATTTAGTGAGGTGTAAGTAACATGCCAAAAACATTAGCAGACATTAAAAAGTCACTGGACGCTCATTTAGGGAAACGTCTCCACTTGAAAGCAAATGGTGGTCGTAAGAAGACGATCGAACATGCTGGAGTTTTGCGCGATACGTATCGTGCCGTTTTCGTAGTAGAGTTGGATCAGGATGACAATGCGTTTGAAAGAGTTTCTTACAGCTATGCTGATATTTTAACCGAAGCGGTTGAAATAACAGTCCTTGATGGTTCGGACCAAACGGCCTTTATCATCAAATAATTTATTATGCTATTTTAATTTATTCTCTAGTGAATCCGCCGGAATGTTCTGGCGGGTTTTTTTATTATGTTACATAAATAAAGTGTAATTTACCCTTAGCGGCATACACTACATATGTCAGCCGAAAAGGAGGAAACTATAATGGCGAGAAAAGGCGTCATGTCAGATCAATTGAAAGAAGAAATCGCGAAAGAGCTTGGCTTCTATGATGTAGTGCAGAAAGAAGGCTGGGGCGGTATTCGCTCACGTGATGCTGGAAACATGGTAAAACATGCAATTGAAATGGCGAGTAGACAAGTGGAGGAGAAGAAATAATCCAACTAATGTCCGTAGAATTCAAAACAGGCTGACAAAAGTAACTGCAAAGGCGAAATGGCTTTGCAGTTATTTCTTATGTTCAATTATAATTTTTAGGATTTTTAAACAATTGAATAAAAAATGTACTTGATCACCTTTCTACTTGATTAGTCTAGAAACAAGTCAAATAGATAGGTGTAGTATTGTGATCACTAGAAAAGTGAATTGTATTAGTATATATGCATGAATTTCAATTATTTATTTAGCGAATTTAATCCATTTGTGTAGTAATACAATATGTTTTCGCGTATTTATCATTTTAGCTAATTAACGTGATATAGTCATTACATCTTATGGAAAAAGGGGATAAATACGCATGAAAAAGGTTTTTGCAATAATTTTAATACTCGTATTGACGTTTTCAGTAGCTCCTAAAACACAAGCTTCTTCTAAAATATTTACAGACGTACCGAAAAATCATCCGAACTATACTGCTATTATGTATTTATTGGAGAATAGAGTGATTGAGCCAAGTGCGCGCTTTGGTTTGAATGATAAAGTGACACGCGAAGAAGTCGCCATCATGGTGGCTAAAGCGACAGGGTTGGATGGAAAGAAAGCAAAGACGAAATTTAAAGATGTTCCTGCGAGCAGGTATTCCTCTGGTTACATCAACTCTGCTGTGAAAGCAAAAATCATCAATGGCTATCCTGATGGTACGTTCAAGCCTACGCAAAAGGTGACACGTGGTCATATGGCTGCCTTCATCGCGAACGCGTTTAAACTGACCAAAGAAAAAGACATTCGATTTAAAGATGTATCGAAGGGTTCTACGGCGTATAGTGCCGTGCGTAAACTGGCTTTTGAAAATATCACCTCCGGCTATCCTGACGGTACATTTAAACCGAATGAAACATTAACTCGTTCGCATATTGCTGCATTCGTAGCAAGAGCTATGGATCCTGCGTTCCGACCTGCGCCTCCAGTTATGGTGACAAGAGGAATTCACTTTGGAATGGATCCAGCTCAAGTGATACGTGTTGAATCGAAGTCGCCTGCAATATTGCTTTCGAATTTACGTGAAGGAAATAAACGATTATTGATCTATCGGACAACAAAGTATAATTACTATACAGATTTAATTTACTACTTCGAAAACAATAAGTTACAGTTCATAACCTATGACTTTATGGGTGGAGAAGATACCTATCATACTTCAGATGAAATGTTTGCGATGTATAATGAATTAAACGAGCATGCACAACGTGAGTTTGGAGCGGACTATTACTCTGACACGGACTATGAAACTACGTTCAATTCAGGGTGGGAAAAGACTGGTTATGTGGTGGTACTAACAGTGAATGATGACAATGTAAGTACAGCGGCGAATTTAGTGTACCTACCAAATTCAATGATAAAATAATATGTACAATACCAGGGTTGCAGAATGAAATACATTTGCAGCTCCTTTTCTATTACTTAGAACGAACAAGGCAGCACCAATCTTCTATGATTTACGTTATGATGGAAAGAATATTCATATACGTAAGACTATTCTCTAGGGGCTTTTGGTAAATCCGGAAAACGGAGGTAGGAATGTGATGAAAGGAAATGTAGGCAGGGCATTATTCGTGGGTGTCTTTGTCGGTATGGTTAGCTTGATCAAGGAATTACTTAATCCTGACATGCATTCACTGTTATCGATTTTACTCATGCTTCTCGCCGCAATAATCGGTTATTGGCTGGGAAATAAAATGTTGATGAGACGTAAGGGAGAGAAGAACAACAACGCTACTATGTAAAGTACATATTGAAGAGGGGGTTCAACAAGATGTGGAATAACAATAAGTTAACAAAATCACTTGGAATTACATACCCAATCATTCAAGCGGGAATGGCTGGCGGTACGACCACACCTGAATTAATAGCTGCAGTCTCCAATGCGGGGGGCCTGGGTACGCTCGGGGCAGGCTATATGAAGGCAGAAGATATGAGAGAAGTGATAAATCAGATTAAGAAATTAACGGATCAGCCTTTCGGGGTCAATTTGTTTATTCCTGAGGTGTCAGAAATATCCAAGGATAAGATTAAAAAGGCTAATGAATTATTACAACCTTATCGTGAAGAGTTACACGTGGCTGAGCCTGAAGTAAAGGAAGTCTCTACCGCAAATTTTGATAAGCAAGTGGAAGTCATAATTCAAGAAGAGATAGCGGTCTGTAGTTTCACATTCGGCGTACCATCAAAAGATATTGTCCAACGATTACAGAAAGAAAACATCATCGTGATGGGGACTGCTACAACTGTAAGAGAAGCAATTATCAATGAAGAGTGTGGGGTTGATATGGTTGTCATGCAAGGAAGCGAAGCGGGGGGACATCGTGGTACATTTTCAGGAAGCTTCAGTGATTCCATGATCGGAACGATGTCGCTTGTTCCTCAAGCTGCAGATCATGTACACATTCCAGTAATTGCTGCAGGAGGTATTATGGACGGAAGAGGTGTCTTAGCAGCTCTTACACTCGGAGCACAAGCGGTTCAAATGGGGACCGCATTCGTGACGGCTGTTGAAAGCGGAGCGAAAACACAACATATCGATGCCATTCTCGAAAGCACGGAAGATCAAACTGTCATTACATCCGTATTTAGTGGTAAACCAGCTAGAGGCATTCAAAATGATTTTATCCGTGAAATAAAACCTTATGAAGAAGATCTACCGGATTATCCTATCATGAACACATTGACAACAGGGATTCGTAGTGAAGCTGCCGAGCAAAATCGTCCCGAATGGATTCATCTTTGGAGCGGACAGTCTCCTCGCTTAAGTACTAGACAACATGCCGCGGCTTTGCTGTCGGACATCGTTCTTCAAGTAGAAAATATAATTAGTAATAGATGATTGGCGGGTGAACGATGACTACACATAAGATTTATACGATGAGTTTTGCCAAGGTCTATCCGCTCTATATTAAAAAAGTAGAGAAAAAAGGACACACAAAATCAGAAGTCGATGAAATCATTCGTTGGTTGACGGGATACAGCCAAGAAGAGCTGGAAGTACAGTTGGAAAAACAGACAGACTTTGAAACTTTCTTTGCGGAAGCTCCGAAGTTGAATTCTTCACGGGCGCTAATCAAAGGTGTTATATGTGGAGTTAGAGTGGAAGAAATAGAAGAATCAACGATGCAGGAAATACGTTATTTGGATAAGCTGATTGATGAGTTGGCAAAGGGGAAAGCAATGGAAAAGATCTTGCGCAAATAACAAATGAAATTCTATTCGTTCAAAAATAGCTGTAGGAAAACATCTGCTACAGAACTATGGAACGAAAATTGACGTAACAAAATGAATTACGAAGCCTTTGCAGTTCTTTTTTTTATTTAATCCCCTTATGTTCTATTCATTCTGTGGTAATATATGAGCAAGAACAATGCAGTGGGGAGGGAGCTTTTATCATGATTTACGAAAAGGCGCCTGCGAAGATCAACTTAACATTAGATGTGTTGAGCAAACGGCCGGATGGCTATCATGATGTCGAGATGATTATGACAACGGTTGATTTAGCTGATCGTATTTGGCTTCGTCCAACGATGGACCAATCCATTACGATTCAGTCATCTCATCGATTTGTGCCGAATGATCGCAAAAACTTGGCGTACCAAGCAGCGGATTTATTGCGCAAACGCTATCGCTTGGATTATGGGGTTGAAATTACTCTAGATAAGAATATCCCAATTGCTGCAGGACTGGCTGGTGGGAGTTCAGATGCAGCCGCGACTCTTCGTGGATTAAACCGTCTATGGGAACTCGGATTGTCTTTGGACGAGCTGGCTGTCCTAGGTGCAGAAATCGGATCAGATGTATCATTTTGCGTATATGGTGGCACTGCGATTGCAAGAGGGCGAGGGGAAGACATCACACATCTACCTGCTCCACCTAACTGCTGGGTCGTGCTGGCGAAACCGACAATCGGTGTATCGACCGGCAATATTTATGGACAGTTAAACTTGTCTTCTATTACGCATCCGCAAACAGAGCGTATGATGGAAGCATTGCAAGAAAGTAATTATGACAAGATGTGCGCATCGCTAGGGAATGTGCTAGAGCCTGTGACGATGGGTCTTCATAAGGAAGTTGTCATACTCAAGGAGCAAATGGAGCGTTTTGGAGCAGACGCTGTTTTAATGAGCGGTAGCGGTCCAACTGTATTCGGGCTGGTGAAACATGAATCGCGTGTGCCGAAAATAGTAAATGCCTTAAAAGGGTTTTGCCAAGATGTACATGCCGTGCGTATGCTTGGGGAACCTATTGTAGTTGATTAATGCCGGACGATTATGATAATCTACTTATAAATCATTCGGATTTAGGAGTCGGTATTATATGAAATGGAAAAGAAGTGAAAGGCTTGTTGATATGACACGTCATTTGCTGGAAAATCCACACACACTCATTTCTTTGACGTTTTTTTCGAACCGGTATTCAGCCGCCAAGTCCTCAATTAGTGAAGATCTTGGTATTTTGAAAGAGACATTTGAAGAGAGCAGCACGGGTCGTCTAGTGACGATTTCAGGTGCTGCTGGTGGTATTAAATATATCCCGTTAGTCGGTCGTGAGGAAATAAAAGAAGTCATTCATTCATTAATGAATGAACTAAGAAAATCGGATCGACTACTTCCTGGCGGTTATCTGTATATGACGGACTTGTTGGGAAATCCCCGTTTTCTCGATCGAATTGGCAAGGTAATTGCGACAGCTTTCTTTGATAAAGAAATTGACGTAATTATGACGGTTGCAACGAAAGGCATTCCGATTGCCCATGCGATTGCCCGTCATTTGAACGTGCCTGTCATCGTGGTGCGACGAGACAGCAAAGTGACGGAAGGTCCTACTGTCAGCATTAATTACGTTTCTGGCTCTGCACGCAGGATCCAAACAATGGTGCTGTCAAAGAGAAGTATGCAGAGTGGTCAAAAAGTATTGTTGACAGATGATTTTATGAAGGTTGGCGGCACGATGCAGGGCATGAAAAGCTTGCTTGAAGAATTCAACTGTGAACTGGGTGGCGTGGCGGTCTTGGTAGAAGCCGAACACCTCGAAGAAGTTCTGGTAGACGATTATCTTTCATTAGTAAAATTACGTGCAGTCGATGAGAAACACCGTAAGATCGAGTTGGAAGAAGGAAATTATTTCACGAGAGGCGGTAATGAGTTATGGAATATGTAAAAACAGAACAAGCACCACAGGCAATTGGACCGTATTCACAAGCAGTAAAAGTGAACGGTGTAGTGTACACGTCAGGACAGATTCCTTTGACACTTGCAGGCGAAGTGATAGGTGGCGGGATAGAAGAACAGACGAACCAAGTTCTTCGAAATTTAAGCAAAGTACTGGAAGAAGCAGGTTCAAGTTTACAAAAAGTCATTAAAACGACAGTGTTTATTCAAGATATGAATGAATTTGGAGCGTTAAATGCCATTTATGAAGAATACTTCGGAGAGCATAAACCAGCTCGCTCGACAGTAGAAGTGGCTCGTCTTCCAAAAGACGTACGAGTAGAAATCGAAGCGATTGCGCTTTGTGAGTAATTGAATGTGAAGCCCGACGTGATCTAGTCAAGATCGTGTCGGGTTTTTCTTGTTAGTAGAAAATGATTAGGATGAAACTAGCTGAAAATATGAAGTAATATACAAACATTAAAAAATTCACAAAAGATTCTATTTTCATTTGGCGTGAAAACTAGTATTATAGAATAAGCACCAGTATTATGGTTAAAAGAGTAATTATACCAACTAACCTAGAATACGTTCAGTGTGAAAACGACAACAAGGGAGTGGGGAAAATGGAGATCACAGATGTGAGATTACGCAAGGTAGACACGGAAGGTAGAATGAGAGCAATAGCTTCCATTACGCTTAACGATCAGTTTGTCATCCATGATATCCGAGTCATCGAGGGGAATGACGGATTATTTGTGGCAATGCCGAGCAAGCGCACACCGGATGGGGAGTTCCGCGATGTGGCGCATCCGATTAATTCGGATGCACGGACGAAAGTACAGGAGTCCATCCTGGCGGCTTATCATCAAGTAGATGAACAGCGAGGGGAATTGCAAGAGGCTGTTCTATAATTTTATTACCTTAGAGTAAGCGTTTCCATACGTCGTATCCTTAAAAAGGCCATCTGTTTAATTAGATGGCCTTTTTATCATTTTGAAATGGAAATTTAGAAGCCTGCATGGATATCGGGATAAGGATTGGTGTTGATCTTGAACTTGCGTAAGTTAAAATACAACAATAATTCACATACTACCTACAGTGAGTAAAAAAGCAACCTCACTTTTTCACTAGGAATAAAGCGTCCGCCAACTGGAGCTTCCATCCCCGCGTACTTACTAATTAACTCACCGTTGCAATAACCAGTTAGTTTGAACACTTCGTCAAAATGTACCTGCCTTTTTATTCCTATACCAATATAATCGCAAAAAGATCAATAATGATAAAATAAAGTTATGTAATTGTCAAGGGGATATGCTTGAAAAAATCAATCGTTTCCGATATAGTCAATTATGAATTTATCAAACAAGGATGGAGGCTGACAGATGACAAATACATATGCGATTGTCCTAGCTGCAGGACAGGGCACGCGAATGAAGTCGGATCTTTATAAAGTACTTCATCCAGTCTGTGGCAAGCCGATGGTTGAGCATGTGATCGATCACATTCGCGATCTCCACTCAGATCGGATCGTCACGATTGTCGGACACGGTGCCGAGATGGTAGAGCAAACGTTGGGCGGCAAAAGTGAATACGCTCTGCAGGCAGAGCAACTAGGCACTGCACATGCCGTGCAGCAAGCCGAGAAGGTACTTGCGGATCTTGATGGCACAACACTGGTTGTCTGCGGCGACACACCATTGATCAGCACAGAAACGATGGCAGCGCTCCTTGCGCATCATCATAAAACAGAAGCCAAGGCGACAATACTTACTGCAATTGCAGATGATCCAACGGGTTACGGTCGCATCATCCGTGCCGAAAACGGTGACGTAGTGCGAAACGTCGAACATAAAGACACAAACGACGGAGAGCGTCTTGTTAAGGAGATTAATACAGGTACTTACTGCTTTGACAACCGGGTGTTATTCGACACACTAAAAAAAGTGAACAATGATAACGCACAAGGCGAGTATTATCTCCCAGACGTATTAGGAATTTTAAAATCTGAAGGACAGCGAATATCAGCTTATACGACACCGGATTTTCATGAAACACTAGGCGTGAACGACCGCGTGGCACTAGCACAAGCTGAAAAAAGTATGCGCCAACTGATTGCGGAAAAGCATATGCGTAACGGTGTCACGATTATTAGCCCTGAGCAGACAGTGATCAGTGCAGAAGCTGAGATTGGCCGTGATACTGTCATCCAACCTGGCGTCCTCATTGAAGGAGCTACAAAAATCGGCTCACAATGTGTCATTGGTCCTAACAGCCATATTCAAAACAGTACGGTGGGCGACCACACAACGATTCATTCTTCTGTTGTTCGTGATAGTACAGTTGGAAATCAGACAGCAGTTGGTCCTTTTGCACACTTACGTCCTGAAACACAGCTCGGTGATCATGTCAAAGTAGGTAACTTTGTTGAGGTGAAAAAATCTCAGCTTGGTGACGATAGTAAAGTTTCTCACCTCAGCTACATAGGGGATACAGAAATTGGAAAGAATGTTAACGTTGGCTGTGGTACGATTACTGTGAATTACGATGGAAAAAACAAGTACAAAACAGAGATAGAAGACAATGCATTTATTGGCTGCAATGCCAATTTGGTCGCACCGGTCACGATAGGAAAAAATGCGATTGTGGCAGCGGGATCCACAGTCACAAAAAATGTTCCGGAAAATTCACTTGCAATTGGACGCGTTCGGCAAGAGAATAAAGAAGGATACGTAAAAAACTAATCTTACCCAACCAACAGGAGGGCCATCATGGCAAATCAATATCCAAACGACAAACTGAAAATATTTTCTTTAACTGCGAACGAACCACTTGCAAAAGAAGTAGCAGATCAAGTCGGGCTTCCGCTCGGCAAGCTCTCAGTCAAACGTTTTAGTGACGGAGAAATCCAAATCAATATCGATGAAAGCATCCGTGGCTGTGAAGTATTCGTTATTCAATCTACTTCTAATCCGGTCAACGATAACTTAATGGAACTTCTCATTATGCTAGATGCCTTAATGCGTGCATCTGCGCGTACGATTAACGTGGTCATGCCATACTACGGGTATGCACGTCAAGACCGTAAAGCGAGTTCACGTGAACCTATAACGGCTAAATTAGTTGCAAATTTACTAGAAAAAGCAGGTGCTGATCGTGTAATCGCAGTAGACTTGCATGCACCACAAATCCAAGGTTTCTTCGATATTCCAATTGATCATTTGATTGCAGAGCCAATCCTAACGGAGTATTTCCAGGGTCAAGGATTAGAAGATCTTGTTATCGTTTCACCTGACCATGGTGGTGTAACACGTGCACGTAAAATGGCGGATCGTATGAAGGCACCCATTGCCATTATCGATAAGCGTCGTCCGCGTCCGAACGTAGCGGAAGTAATGAATATCGTTGGCAATGTAGAAGGGAAAACAGCTATTCTAATTGATGATATCATCGATACAGCCGGTACTATCACGATTGCTGCGAGCGCCCTAATTGAAAGTGGAGCAAAAGAAGTGTATGCTTGTTGTTCACACCCTGTTTTATCCGGACCAGCGATTGAGCGCATTAATAATTCTAAAATCAAGCAGTTAGTGATTACGAATTCTATTAAATTGCCGGAAAGTAAACAATCTCCAAAAATTAAACAGCTATCGATTGCGCCTTTGTTGGCATCTGCAATTATTCGTGTGTTTGAGAACAAGTCTGTAAGTACATTATTTGAGTAATAATAATTTAACTGATATCTTCTGATATTGAAAACCAAAAGATTTTTAAAAAACTTTTTGATAGGATAGGTGAGTATACAAATGAGCACAATTAAGTCAAATTTAAGAGAAACTGACAAGAAGACAGTAAGCGAATTAAGAAAAAGCGGATGGATTCCTTCCGTAGTATACGGCTATAAAACGGAAAGCACTCCAATCGCAGTAAAAGAGCGCGATCTTCTAGACACACTTCGTGAAACAGGAAGAAACGGTGTAATCAAATTAACTGTAGACGGCAACGATGTAAACGTCGTATTAAACGATTATCAGGCTGACGTATTGACTGGTTTCCTTACACACGCTGACTTCTTGGCGATCAACATGACAGAAGAGCTTGAAGTAGACGTAGCGATCAACCTTGTTGGAGATGCGCCAGGTGAAAAAGCAGGCGGAACAATTCAACAACCGGTATGGGAAGTTACAATTCGCGTAAAGCCTTCTGACATTCCTGATCATATCGACATAGATGTTTCAGAACTTGAAATTGGTGAAACAATTCTTGTTGGAGATATCCGCGACAAAGTGAAGTTTGAAATCGTAACTGAAGACGAAGTAGGATTAGTAACTATTTCTGCACCACGTACTGAAGAAGAATTGGAAGCATTAGATGAAGCAACAGAAAACACTGGAGCTGAGCCGGAAGTAATCGGTGAAGATAAAGAAGAGAAATAAGTTACAAAATGGGCGCACGAGTTTGAACCGTGCGCTCCTTTTCTATGTTTATATATCATTTAGAAAAGGAAGAGAAGAACATGAAATTACTAATTGGTCTCGGAAATCCCGGGAAGAACTATGAAAACACGCGTCATAATATTGGCTTTCAAGTTATCGATGAATTGGCTAAACGATGGCAAGCTCCAGCATTCCAGCAAAAATTCAATGGTCAATTTACGACTGTCCATACAGTTGAAGGCAAAGTGATACTATTGAAACCGATGACCTATATGAACTTGTCCGGAGAATGTGTCCGTCCTTTGGCGGATTATTTTGAAGTGGACGATGAAGAAATGGTCGTGTTATACGATGATTTGGATTTACCTGCCGGCAAAATCCGACTTCGTCAAAAAGGCAGTGCGGGCGGTCATAATGGTATGAAGTCACTCATTGCACATCTAGGTACTACTGAATTCAACCGCATTCGAATTGGCGTTGATCGTCCAATTGGTGGGATGAAGGTCGCTGACTACGTCTTGTCTCCTTTTAGCAAGGACGAGCAACCATTGATTGAGGACTCAATTCAAAAAAGCGCAGATGCCTGTGAAGAATGGACGACAAAAAAACTACCATTCCTTGAAGTGATGAATAAATTTAACGGGTAAGCATAATATATCAGCACTTTGCCTATACTTTGAAAAAGGAAGGTGAAGTGAATATGATCCGTTATTCTTGTAATCACTGTCATACGGAAATCGGTTCCATTCCATTTGAATCGGTCAAGGATACCCTCAGTCAAATAGACGGTGAAGATAAAAGTTCATTTTTGACCGTAGATCCGGATGGTGGTCTGCATATACGATGTATTTGTGAACACTGCGAGCAATCCTTGCAGACGTTTCCGGATTATTACACCTTAAAAAAATGGTTACAATAAGTAACAGATGCTTTGGCGCTGATAGCCAAAGCTTTTTGTGCATAAAACATTCTGTTCAATATAAAGAGATAGACTAATTTAAGAGATAAGGAGGAATAGTCGAGTGGGAGTAATAGAACAGCTTTTTCTAGAAGAGAAAGAGATTCAAGGCTTGCTGAACGACTTGGAAGACGGGCAGGACCAGCAGTTGATCACAGGTCTTTCGGGCGGATCCAAAGCAGTTTTCTTTAAATTGATTCAACAATCACTGACACGTCCTGTCTTGATTGTTTCGCCAAATATGCTTCAAGCACAGCGAACGTATGAAGACTTGAGCAAGTTGGTCGGCGACAAAGACATTCACTTATACACCGCAGAAGAACTTGTTGCTGCAGACTTTTCATTTGCAAGTTATGAACTGCGTGCCGGTAGGATTGATACACTGGATCACATGGCGCGTACAGGCAGTGGTATTTATATTACACCGGTTGCAGGATTGCGAAAATTGTTGCCGTCAAAGGAACGGTGGTTGGCGCATTACGTAACAGCTTCAACAGATGAAGAGATTGATATAAGCAACTGGCTAGAAAACCTAGTATCCATGGGCTATATACGAAAAGAACTGGTGAGCGCACCGGGTGAATTTGCGTTACGCGGTGGAATACTAGATATTTATCCGCTAACGATGGCAGAACCTGTCCGTATTGAGTTATTCGATACGACGATTGATTCCATTCGGACATTTTCAGCGGAAGACCAGCGTTCAACAGGCAAATTGGACTCCATTACGTTATTGCCAGCGACCGAATTCATCTGGACGCCTAATGAATTACAGCAAGTTTCAGAAAGAGTGGAGCAAGCGCTTGGTGATAGTTTGAATAAAATCAAAAGTGAAGAATTGCAGCAGCAACTATTGATGACAATCATGCAGGACATCGGCATGATGAAAGACGGAATTGTGCCAGACACGATGAAGAAATACGCTTCATTTTCTACTGAAGCGAGCGCCATGCTGACTGATTATTTCCCTGCAAATGGTGTCATACTATTTGACGAGCTAGGGCGAATACAAGAATCTGTGGCTACTTTGGAATCCGAAGAACAGGAATACCAGCTTGCCATGCTTGAAGATGGAAAAATGTTGCATGACACGAAACTCGCTTGGAAATATGAGCAAGTACTTACGGATATTAGTCAACAGCGACTCTACTTATCTCTGTTTACACGTACAGTACCTGGCTTTACTATCAAGAAGTCTATTTCGATTTCCTGTAAGCCAATGCAACAGTTCCACAGTCAGATGCCACTGTTGAAAAATGAAATAGAACGTTGGAAACAAGGGAACTATAATGTCTTTCTATTGGCTTCTTCAACTGAGAGAATGAAGAAAATTCAAGAGATTTTACGAGAGTATGATATAGAAGCAACGATAGATGGCAAGCCTAGTAAAGAAGGTGTGCTGTCCATTATAGAAGGGGATTTGTCTGCGGGGTTTGAATTGCCGTTTCAGAAACTTGCAGTTATTACAGACTCTGAATTATTTACTGGTAAGCCGAAACGAAAAGCGCGTCCGCCTAAACTAACGAATGCTGAACGCATTAAAAGTTATTCGGAGATCAAGCCGGGCGACCATATTGTCCATGTTCATCATGGTATTGGGAAATACTATGGCGTAGTTACACTGGACGTTAAAGGCATCCAGAAAGACTACCTGGATATTCGTTATCGCGGCGAGGATAAACTCTTCGTGCCAGCTGATCAGATTGATTTAATCCAAAAGTATGTTGCCTCCGGAGAGAAAGAGCCGAAGCTACATAAACTTGGCGGTACGGATTGGGTCAAAACAAAACGAAAAGTCACAGCGGCCATTCAGGATATTGCGGATGACTTGATCAAGTTATATGCCAGACGGGAAGCGGAAAGAGGCTTTGCATTCAGTGAAGATGATGATTTGCAGCGTTCATTCGAAAACGCTTTCCCTTACGAAGAAACACAGGACCAGTTACAATCCATCAATGAAATTAAGAAAGATATGGAAAGTGTACGGCCTATGGACCGATTATTATGCGGAGATGTAGGATACGGAAAAACGGAAGTTGCGATCCGTGCAGCATTTAAAGCTGTGACGAACGGTAAACAAGTGGCGTTCTTAGTGCCAACTACCATTCTGGCGCAGCAACATTACGAGACGATGAAAGAACGTTTTGCAGATTATCCTCTGACGGTTTCAGTTCTTAATCGTTTCCGTTCTAAGAAAGAGCAAGATGAAACGATTAAAGGGGTGAAAGCGGGTACTATCGACATTGTCATTGGTACACATCGCTTATTGTCAAAAGACGTAGTTTATCAGGACCTTGGGCTTCTCGTAGTTGATGAAGAGCAACGTTTTGGTGTAACGCATAAAGAAAAGTTAAAGCAATTAAAAAATAACGTGGATGTACTGACATTGACTGCAACACCCATACCAAGGACTTTGCATATGTCGATGGTTGGAGTGCGCGATTTATCTGTAATTGAAACTCCACCAGCCAATCGTTTCCCTGTCCAAACATATGTCATGGAACATAATGGTGGGCTCGTTCGTGAAGCGATTGAGCGGGAAATGGGACGCGGTGGACAGGTCTTCTATTTATATAATCGCGTAGAAGATATGGATCGTAAAGTGCAAGAAATTCGTGACTTGGTACCAGAAGCGCGTATCGCCTCTGCGCATGGTCGGATGGGTGAGGCGGCTCTCGAAGCGGTAATTTTGAGTTTCCTCGAAGGAGAATTTGATGTGCTCGTTACAACGACCATTATTGAAACCGGAATCGATATTCCGAACGTCAATACGTTGATTGTCCATGATGCAGACCGAATGGGGCTATCACAACTTTATCAATTACGTGGCCGGGTCGGTCGTTCTAATCGCGTAGCGTACAGCTATATGCTTTATCAGCGTGACAAAGTATTGACGGAAGTTGCCGAAAATCGCTTGCAAGCAATCAAAGAATTTACTGAGCTTGGTTCAGGCTTTAAAATTGCCATGCGTGATCTATCCATTCGGGGTGCAGGAAACTTACTTGGTTCGCAGCAACACGGATTCATTGATTCTGTTGGGTTTGATCTGTATTCGCAGTTATTACAAGAAGCAATAGAAGAAAGGCAGACGGGTGTCGTGAAAGAAGACAAGGTGGATGTCGAAATTTCCTTGCCTATTAATGCTTACCTTCCAGAATCATACATTCAAGACGGTTATCAAAAGATTCAAATGTATAAACGCGTAAAAGCCATTACGGGCGATGATGATTATTTGGAACTTGTCGACGAGATGATAGACCGTTTTGGTGATATGCCATTCGAAGCGGACTTATTACTCCGTGTTGGACGTATGAAAGCGCGGGGACGTGACGCAGGCGTACTATCCATTAAAAATGTACAAGGTATAGTGGAAATCCGCTTGTCAGCAGAAGGAACTGCTCGTGCTGACGGTGCGAAGCTGATGGAACGTTCGTTAAAGTTTGGCCATGCGGTTGGACTGACAATTGACAACGGTCAAATTATTGTAACCGTGAATGAAAAGAAGTCTAATCAGTTTACGGAATTCGATATGGTAGAAGATATGGTACACACGATGCAAGAAACAGCAAAGGAAGTAGAATCTACAGATGCCTTGTAACACCTCGATTGCATAAAATGACCAATGTTGATGCATACTGTTCTCAGAAATACATTTAATTTCGAGAAAGTGAGGCATTATACATGAAAGCAACGGGTATTGTCCGCAGAATTGATGACTTGGGAAGAGTAGTTATACCAAAAGAAATTAGAAGGACACTTCGCATTCGTGAGGGGGACCCTTTGGAGATATTCACTGATCGAGAAGGGGAAGTCATTTTAAAGAAGTATTCACCTATTTCAGAGCTTGGCGAATTTGCGGTGGAATATGCAGAATCACTTTATGAAACGATTGGTACTCCTGCGCTAATTAGTGACCGCGACGAGATGCTAGCGGTAGCAGGTCTTGCCAAGAAAGACTATATGAATCGACAGTTGGCCCCGATGTGCGAAGAAATCCTTAACGGCCGATCTACTGTCATAGAAAAGCATGAGAAGACGGTAGAATGGGTGCCAGGTCAAGTGGAGCAGGTTAAATCTTATTGTGTTGTACCAATTATTACAAATGGCGACGCAATCGGTGCAGTCTATTTGCTATCAAAAGTTCATTTTGTTGGAGAGGTCGAGCAAAAAGCAGCAGAGATGGCGGCCAATTTCTTGGCAAAACAGATGGAAAGTTAAACGGATTTAATAAAAGTATTAAATTTTTAACCAAAACTCACAGTAGATGAATCTATTGTGAGTTTTTTGATGTGCAATTCACTAAAAATGTAATTCGATATACTGTTTACAGATGAATGACAAGTAGAGATAATTTATTTGACCTATAAATTGTAAAAAATACAAACGATAAACTTACATATAATCCCTATTAAAGCGTTTGTATGGAAGAAAAGATTTCAATATTTTTCATCAATTAAAAAGTGAAATATTTCACATACTACATACATAAATCGCTTTTTGGGATCGCTTTTCTTTACGTGAAGCATTTCACAAAAGCCCTTAGTGAAGGGCTTCACAAGGCATAAATTGAAAAGTGAAAGGTTTCACATACTACGAAAAAGCATAAATGTCAAAACTTTTTTAAAAATATTTAAAAGCTATGAAAAACCCGAAATAGAAGTAATGTAACCGCTTACGAATTTTCAATTTTGGGAGTTGGTAGAAAATTGATGCTTGTGTTTACTTTGCGTTTGCGCTTATAATCACTACCAACACGAATGAACAACAAAAAACCAGATAGGGAGAGCGATATTATGAACAGGAATTACAAATCTTCTTTACACATGCATCAAATTCACAATGGAAAAATGGAAGTCGTTTCGAAAGTGCCGTTAGAGAATAAAGAGGATTTAAGTTTGGCGTACTCACCAGGAGTTGCTGAACCTTGTGTAGAAATCGCTCGAGACCCGTCTCTTGCATTTGAATATACAATTAAAGGGAATCTGGTTGCGGTTGTGACAGATGGAACGGCTGTACTTGGACTCGGAGATATCGGCCCTGAAGCATCTTTGCCGGTAATGGAGGGGAAGGCTTTATTGCTGAAGCAATTCGCAGGGATCGACGCATTCCCGATATGCCTAGATACAAAAGATGTGGATGAAATTGTAAATATAGTAAAGGCGATAAGCCCAACATTTGGGGCTGTAAACCTCGAGGATATCTCTGCTCCTCGCTGTTTCGAAATTGAACGGAGACTACGTGAAGAATGTAGTATTCCGATCTTCCACGATGATCAGCATGGTACAGCAATTGTAGTAGGTGCAGGATTACTAAACGCATTAAAGGTAGTTGGAAAAGAAAAAGAAGAAGTGAAAATCGTCTTGAACGGTGCGGGTGCTGCTGGAATTGCGATTACTAAACTATTATTGAGTATGGGCTTCGAAAACATTATTATGTGCGATTCAAAAGGCATTATTTATGAAGGCCGTGAGAATGCGATGAATGACATCAAGCATGAAATGTCACGCATCACGAACCTCGAGAAAGTCGAAGGTTCCTTAGCAGAAGCAATGAAGGGTGCAGACGTATTCGTCGGTGTATCTGTTGCGAACTTGCTGACGAAGGAATTGATTGCACTGATGAATACAGATCCAATCGTATTTGGGCTGGCGAATCCAATGCCAGAGTTGAAGCCTGAATTGGCAGACGAATATGGAGTGCGTATTATTGCGACGGGTCGCTCTGATTATCCTAACCAAGTCAACAATGTCTTGGCATTCCCTGGAATCTTCCGTGGAGCACTGGACGTTAGAGCGACAGAGATCAATGAAGAGATGAAGCTTGCTGCGACATATGCGATTGCAGATTTAATCAACGATGAAGATCTACGCGATGATTACATCATTCCGGATCCATTTGATGACCGTATCCCAACAATTGTTGCACATGCAGTAGGAAAAGCTGCAATGCGCACAGGCGTATCCGTTGCAAAGGAACTGATTTTACCTAATCCCAGTTGAAGATGAATGATGAAACGTCTTTCCTATCAAGCATAGGAAAGACGTTTTTTATTTTATAAAGTGAGTGGTTGAGGAGAAATGAGCATGATTTGATGTTTTCGGTGGACTTTTGGTCATTGGTTCGAGGATTATTGACATGGGCGGGGGTGACGGCGCTCATAAATTCTCACAAACGCTCATAGTTCATGTTTATCCGCTCTATGATGCGCGGCTTCCGCTCTATCTACATGCACAACCGCTCTATCACAATCTGCAACCGCTCATACTTGCCGCGCAACCGCTCAAAGCGTTTACGATCTCGTCTGGTCTTGACCTTAAACAAGTAAAAACCGTCATAATTTCAGTCAATCCCTACAATAAAGTTTCAAGCTACTTGTAGTCTGCGGCACAAATCCCAACCCAGCCTCCCCAAGCCTACGGAAAAAACTGATTCTTTTATGCGCCTAGCGCACACACGCCTCCCTCATAGTGCACGTATAGTATGATAAAACCAAATAGGCTGGAGGGAGCGGAATGACTTGGCTACTGATCGTAGGCTTTGCAATTTCATCTAGCATTGACAACTTTGGAGTCGGACTTTCTTACGGGGTACAGAGGGTCCGCATTCCATTCACGTCAAATGCACTCATCGCGGCAATTTGTTTTATCTTTAGTTTGATCGGCATCATCTCCGGTGCGTGGCTGGCCGAAATGTTACCAGGCATACTACCTGATCTCATAGCGTTTGCTGTACTTAGCGTCATCGGAATACGCATCATGATAATCGCCTTTCGTCAACAAAGAAAACATCAAGCGAATGTGTTCAGTGAACCGGAAAAGATGGATTTTGACGGATCTTCACATATTAGTCTTGGGGAAGCATTGCTACTCGGTATTGCGCTTTCTGCGAATGCATTAACGAACGGTGTTGGAGCAGGTCTTTTGGCATTGTCGCCGATTGCAATCGCATTATCTGCGGCTGTTGGCAGTTATATAACATTGTCTATTGGTGTGGGATTGGGTGCGAAACTGGCAGGTGTACAAATTGGTAAGATGTCAGTAGGGCAGTTCGGAACATTCATGAGTGGTGTCATAATTTTATTGATTGCGGTCACACGCCTACTCTGACATGATGAGATGGTATACTAGAAATCATTATTGAGTGAAAGAGGCGCGTATATGGCGTTGACTAAATGGAATATGAAGTCGTTTATGAAAGGTGCATCGATTTTAACTATTGCCGCTATCATCGTCAAAGTGCTGAGTGCGGTCTATCGTGTGCCATTTCAAAACTTAGTTGGAGATAAAGGATTCTATATTTATCAGCAAGTATATCCATTCATCGGGATATTTATCGTTTGGACGTCTTCGGGTTTTGCTGTCGCGGTGTCTAAGCTGCTTGCGGAAAGCAAAGGTCCTGGGGAGTCACGTGGGATTTTACGCGTGTCACTCGCCTATCTTCTCGTTTTATCTATAGGGATTTTTCTGCTATTGCGTTCTGGTTCAACTTTTTTTGCTGAATTAATGGGAGATACCGCCCTGGCACCTGTTTTGCAAACCGGTGCGTATATCGTTCTCGTACTACCGTTCCTGGCTGTACTAAAGGGTGTCTTTCAATCGGAAGGGCAAATGATACCTGTAGCCATTTCAAACGTCTCAGAGCAGTTGTTCAGAGTAATCATTGTTCTGGCGGGTACGTGGATTGCAATACGTGCGGGAATATCGCTTTATAAAATAGGGGAAATTACAATGTGGGCGGCGATCGCAGGTGAAGTGGTAGGTGTCTTAATCTTGACGTGGTTTTTCCTACAACGGGAAAGTATGCCGGTAGATGCTGTAAAGCCATGGCGAGTGATCAAAGATCTGACCAAAATTAGTATCGGCGTTAGTGCAAGTTCATTAATATTATTAGTATTTCAATTGGTGGACTCTTTCACAATCTATAACGCATTAGTCGAGGCCGGTGCAATGAGTGAGGCTGCAATGGAAATGAAGGGCGTCTATGATAGGGGACAGCCGCTTGCGCAAATGGGTATTTTGCTTGCATCTACGTTGGCGTTGGCGCTCGTGCCGTTAATCGCGCACCATGCATCCAAAGGTGATGGACGAGGCGCGTTACCGTTCATTAGTTTGACGTTCCGGACATCTATTTTATTCGGCTGGGCTGCGACGATAGGATTGGTTCTCGTACTCCCTTTTGTCAATGAAATGTTGTTTCAAACACGCACAGGATCTGTCGCGCTAATCATCTTCTGTATCCAGATTTTCTGGTTGTCGATTATTTTACCACTGACAGCTATCCTTCAAGGGAGCGGAAAAGTGCGTGAGCCGCTGCTACTCATGTTGCTTGGCGTCGTAATAAAACTGTCGACTACGCCACTGATGGTTCGACAATATGGTATTGAAGGCGCTGCTGTATCAGGCGCTATTTCGTTCGCGCTCGTTGCTGTATTATTGATTATTTACTTTAAGAGATTTTGGAAGTTTCCATTGGCTTCGCGACGTTTTTATACCGTGCTGATTAGCGCAGGCGTTGCAATGGCGGGGGTATTAATTCCTTGGATGCTTTTAGCGAACTATTGGTTGTTTGACGGTCTATCCTCACGCGCAAGTTCAACGTTAACTGCACTGTCAGCTGTCGCCATTGGAGCAATCATATTCCTTTTCGTCATCTTGAAATCACGTATAATGAAGGAAAAAGAGTGGTACTTACTGCCTTTTGGAAAGCGATTGGCGACCGCTCAACTATGGCTAACTAAAAATAGAAGGTGAATTATGTGAATAAAATAACAGTTATCGGCCTTGGTGCGAGTGATTTAGAACAACTGTCACTAGGTACGTACCGATTATTGAAACAAGCGGACCATCTCTATATTCGTACGGAAGAACATCCCGTCGTTGCAGAATTACGTTTAGAAGGATTAAAAATGGAAAGCTTTGATTCGATTTATGAAGCAAATGATTCATTTGAAGACGTCTATCAGCAAATCGTCGATAAACTTCTTGAACTGAGTGCGCAACAGCCAATTACATACGCTGTGCCAGGTCACCCGCTTGTAGCGGAACGTACGGTCCAATTATTGATTGAAAAAGAACGAACAGGTGAGATTGAGCTTCATATCGCAGGCGGCAGTAGCTTTTTGGATCCAATTTTTACGGCGCTGCGTATCGATCCGATTGAAGGTTTCCAATTGCTAGACGGTACGGACTTAAAACGGGACGACGTGCGCATGGATCAGCACGTATTAATTGGACAAGTGTATGATGCATTTGTCGCTTCTGATGTAAAATTGTCTTTGATGGAGAAATATCCCGATCATCACGTCGTCACAATCGTTACGTCGGCGGGTTCCCGAGATGAAAAATTGACAGAAATACCGCTATTTGAGCTTGACCGTGCAGTGACGTTGAATAATCTAACGACTGTCTATGTACCACCGCTACTAGATCACGAACAACGACTGAAAGAGTGGAGTTCATTCAGGGACATCATCGCCACGTTACGTGGACCAGACGGTTGCCCTTGGGACCGCGAGCAAACGCATGAATCATTGAAGCGCTATTTAATCGAAGAGTCCTTTGAGTTAATTCAGGCCATCGATGAAGAAGATGACGACGCAATTATTGAAGAACTAGGAGATGTTTTACTACAAGTCTTCCTCCATGCACAAATCGGGGAAGACAATGGGTACTTCTCAATGGAAGACGTACTCGAAACTGTCGGGTCCAAAATGATACGACGTCATCCACACGTATTTTCGCAAACACAAGCTGACACAACCGAAGAAGTGTTGACGAACTGGCAAGCCATCAAGGAGCTGGAAAAACCGAAACCGTCTACGCTGTTAGAAGGACAAGAACGTTTGGCATCTTCCTTGCTGACATCTTATAATTATCAAAAAACCGCAGCCAAAGTGGGATTTGACTGGCCTTCCATAGAAGGAGCTTTCGACAAGTTTCAAGAAGAGTGGATAGAATTTGAAGAAGAAGTGAAGAGTGGCGGGCCGGAGCAACAGCTAGATGAGCTTGGTGACGTACTGTTCACTATCGTCAACATTGCGAGATTCCTGAAGATCTCACCAGAAGAGGCCATGTGGCACACCAATGAAAAATTCAAATCTCGTTTCCAGTTCGTGGAGCAATCTGTGAAACAAGGAAGCGGAAATTTTGAAGACTATACATTAGATGAACTAGAAGAATTCTGGCAACAGGCCAAACGAAAGGAAGAATCCAAATGAGACTCGATAAATTTCTAAAAGTATCTCGCTTTATCAAACGCCGGACGCTTGCGAAGCAAGTGGCTGACCAAGGCAGAATTACGATTAATGGGAAAGTAGCCAAAGCGTCCTCGGTCGTCAAGCCGGGTGATGAGCTGTCAATCCGCTTCGGCCAGAAGATTGTCAACGCTACAGTAAATGAGCTGAAAGCATCGACTAGAAAAGAAGATGCAGCAGGTATGTATACGATCACTAGCGAAGAACGCTTAGAGAAAGTGGAACCTGAATTTGTAGATGACGAAGAGTAAAGCTATTTATCGAAGAGGCAGCCTGACATCAGGTTGTCTTTTTTAATAGACAGGCTAAAGGGGGCTAGAATATAGGATTTGCACTTCAACTTAAAAACAGCTTGTCATGTTTGGCCAAGCCTCTGCATAGGATATGGGGAACGTACTAGAGAAGGGGGACGCATATGCAGATTCAAACAGACAGCTCGATGTATACTATTCCATCAGGAGACCACGTAGTGACGATGCGCAATCGCAAAAGAATGGACCTCACATCCGTGAAAACGATCGACCGCTTTGACCAGGAGGAATTTCTCGTTAGAACATCGCTGGGCGTATTGCAAATCCGTGGGGAGGAACTGCGTATTGTACATCTAGATGTGGACAAGGGCCTACTTACGCTTGAAGGTACTGTCCAAACACTTCAATACGATGACGAAGAAGCAGGCTCGCGCAATTTCCTCCATAAATTATTCGGATGAGTCTATCCGTCCAGTTCTTCAGTCTATTGGCGATGATCGGGACAGGGATTACTGCTGGAATTGTAATGGATTTATTCGGAACCATTGTCGCCGCGTGCGATAACCGTTCGTTCATTAGAAGATGGGCATTCTGGTTGGAATGCCTTATCTGGATTGCGTTGGGAATGGTGTCGTTTTGGGTATTAATCATGGTACGCGACGGGGCATGGAGAATGTATGACCCTGTTGCACAGGTTAGTGGCCTGTTATTGTATGCAGCAATCTTCCATCATCCTGTGAGAATCATAGGTAGGCTACTGTTACTTGTGGTGCTTAGGCCGATTTGGCTCATCATTCGTCTTGTCTACCTAATGATTCAGCGCATTTTCTATTTAATTTCCTCTATTCTGTTACTAATCACGTCACCGTTTATAAGATTAGTAAAGAACATAGGGAAATTCCTTCAAAATAAAGGCAGAGTACTATATAATAGATTGCACTAGTAGAATTACGCCAGAAAGGTGTGTGCGCCATGAAAAAAACACAGAAGCCCTCAACAAAGAATGTGACATCAATCGATACAGACTATGTGCGCTCCATGCAAAAAAAAGAAAATTTTAAGAAAGCGCAACAAAAACGTCTGCGTAATCGGTTGGCTGTATTTTTTGTTATCGTCTGTGTGGTTGCTGGAAGTTTATTCAATATGAATGCAGGACAGAAAGAAATCCTGGCTGCCAAACATAAGGAAAAAGCCCAAGCAACAGCTACACTAGAGGATTTGAAAGAACAGCAAGAACAACTGAATAGGCAATTGATTCGTTTGGATGATGACGAGTACATTGCTAAGCTCGCACGTAAAGAATACTTCCTGTCTGAGTCCAATGAGATCATTTTTTCCATTCCTGATAAGAAAAAAGAGTCAGAAAAAGACATAAGAAAAGAGTAGTCATGTTGACACTCTTTTTTTGTTGGCTATAATATAGGTAGGAGCCTGTAAAATACAGGCACTGCCAATATGGTTGATAGGCTTACGAGCCGCTTAAAACTTAAGGAGGAGCATTTTTTTTATGTCAATTGAAGTAGGCAGCAAGTTAGAAGGTAAAGTAACCGGGATCACAAATTTTGGGGCATTTGTTGAATTGCCAAGCGGATCCACAGGATTAGTCCATATTAGTGAAGTAGCTGACAATTATGTCAAAGATATTAATGATCATTTAAAAGTCGGCGATATGGTTGAAGTCAAAGTAATGAATGTGGGATCTGACGGTAAAATCGGGCTTTCCATCCGTAAGGCTAAACCTGAGTCAGAACAACGTCCACAGCGTCCACAACGTCCAACTAGACCTCGTCAAGGAAGCAAACCGAGCTTTGAACGACCAGAGAATTTTGAGCAGAAGATGGCAAAATTCATGAAGGACAGCGAAGAACGTCTAACTACCTTAAAGAGAGCGACAGAGTCCAAGCGTGGCGGTCGTGGAGCCAGAAGAGGATAACTTGCTGACTGATTCAACTGTAAACTAAAATTAGATGACATCCTATACGTATGTTCCGCACTATGGAGCATGCGTTTTTGTGTGTCTTAAAATGTATATGTTTTGACTGGCGTTGGGTATTCGAAGTAGTGAGTGTCATGCTTTGGACGCACACAGGCACGTGGGGGATTACCTTCAGCCATGAGCCAGTTGTCTCATGCACACGGCCTAGCCAGCAGTTGTTAAGTAGTTATCAAATCAGGTAGTGGTTTATAGAAGAAAAAGATCAGTGACTATACGATTCCATTTTTCTATCGTGGCAAAGCAAGTATTTGAACTGCACTACATACTAACTAACGAAGGTGCTGCCAATGATCGCCCCGCTTACTTAGCCGGTCAAACCGCCAACTTTGCATAATAGAAGAAAAACCTTCGTGAACCAACTATTACATGTCGATTCTTACTTACTATTCAAAAAACCAAGATACCTCCTGATCTCCCACATCAAAAAAACTCCCTTGCTTAAGCAAGAGGAGCCTTCGTGTTTTTATTATAGCGGCGGAGGGATTCGAACCCACGACCTTTCGGGTATGAACCGAATGCTCTAGCCAACTGAGCTACACCGCCAAGACATACGCACGTTGATATTATACAACTTCCAACGCAACGTCTCTTATCATACTAGGCATTTGAACAACTGTCAACACCTCTTTTGCTTAAAAATAAACATACGGAATACGTCGAAATGTTTTGTTAATATGCCGCCACGAACAGACAAAATTTCTCGTGAATCCCATGTATAGTTTTATGTAAGAGAACATAGGGGGTATGGGAAATGAAAATGATTGACAATATGGAGAGACCAATTGTGCAGATGTTCAGGGCGTACTGGCAAGAACTAATGAATAGAAAAGTATACTTGCTAACTGCTCTTCTATTCCTAGTAGGATCATTCTTTTTATCGCAAGCGGTAGTATTCGATATGGCAGTACCATTCTTCTTGCCGATTTGGGCGTTGGCTAGTATGCGTTACCGTCAACACATGATCTATGTATTTATAGGGGGTATGGCGGGCAGCGCGTTTCTTGGGGTGGGACAAGCTGTCATTCATTTAGCACAATTGTTACTGTTTCATTCAATCATTAAAATTCCAGTCGTGAAGAGATCCATTCCGATCGCTGTGGCAGGAGCAATGATTATACCGCAATTAGTCTGGCAGCTTGTAAAGTACGGTGACGGGATGTTGCCTTTAGCGATTCAGTTGTCGATAGGGTTAGAAGCATTGCTTGCATTGTTCATGACAATTTTCATGTTACTAGCTTTTCCTTCTATAGAAAGAATGCTGTATGGACCGTGGAATCCCGAGCAGATCAGTGCGATGTGTATTGTGGGAGCGCTGGCAGCTACCGGGATGGGAGGATTCCAAATTGGTGCGGTATCTGTTGCGGGGGTCTTCTTATTTTTAGCGATATTTGTAGCCGCCGTAGTAGGGGGAGTACCGTTCGCTACAACTGTCGGTATGATTATCGCATTGATAATAGGTGTATCAGAGTTGTCCTTTACGGGCATGATGGCGTTATATGGTATGACGGGATTACTAGCGGGTTCACTAAAACGCTTTGGAAAGCTTGGGGTCATCACCGGCAGTGTCTTTGTTTCGCTCTTTTTCCTTCTATATGATGCGACACTGCCTCTGGATACCGTTCACTTTTCCACGGTTGGTGCTGCGGCCTTACTGTTCATATTGATTCCTTCACGCAAATTAAGCCAAATACGACAAGTTTTATTGCCGAAACAAGAAGGAATATCCGAAAAACGACAGCAATGGCTGGCGGATAAACTAGATGGTCAGTTGGCGGAGTTCCAGCAATTTGCTCATTTCATGTCAACGCTCGTGAATGATCGTTTGTCTCCTGAAGAGGAAGTTGCAGCGACAAGTCAAGTGCCGTCTATTTGTCAATCCTGTTTTCGTTACCGAAAGTGTTGGGAGAACGAAGAGGACGGTATAGAACCATTGATTGATGAATGGGAAACAACCTATTCAGCAACGAAAAAGGCGGCTCGTGTACGAGTTGAACAGCAGATGAAGTACAAATGTCTACGTTTTAAGGGACTAATGAATGAATTGGAAGAGAGAGGGGCCAATAAGTTATTGATGGGGCAGTTACAACATGGGCGGAAAATGTTAGCCTTGCAATTGCGCGATATGAGTACTCATATTGAAAAAGTTATGAGAGAGGTAAAGGAAGACCTAACTACGTATAAGTTGGCTGAAGAAGAGCTTGCGAATCGTTTACAATCACAAGCAATAGAGTTTTTCCAAATAGATATTTTATCGGAAGAACGGGGTGCCTGCAGAATTGTAATTTCTGTACCGGAAAAAAAGGCAGATTTTGAAGCGGAAACGACTGTTGGAGAGTATTTATTACTGCCGATCTTGGAGCAAATGTACGAAGAGCCGATGCATATTTCAAAGTCGACTTATCAGCCGTTTCCATTTCCGCATGTACAATTGACCTTTAGTTCTGCCGTTCGTTTTTCGCTCGAATATGATATCGTCACGACGGCAGGAAAAGGATCGTTCAACGGTGGTGATGCGTATGAGTTGTTCAAGATTCATGACGGATTGTCAGCTGTACTGTTATCAGACGGAATGGGACAGGATATCAATGCATACCACGAAAGTAGAAAGGTAATCCGACTGATGCGGGAATGCTTGGGTCAAAAAATGGATCCTGAAACTGCTATCCACACATTGCATTATATGATGGCATTGAATGGACTGGATGATATGTATGCAACGCTCGACTTGGCGTTAATTGATTTACAGGAAGGGCGACTGTGGTCGTGGAAAGCTGGTTCGATGAGTACTTACATTAAAAGAAGTGATGAGTGTATCCGGTTAGACAGCAAAACTGTACCATTTGGCTTCTTACCATCATTTTCAATAGAGGCAAAGAATGAAAAGCTAAAGTCAGGTGATATCGTCGTTATGACAACGGATGGAATATTTAATGGAGATATACCGCTTGATATCCAGGAAGACGTGATGAATCAAACGATAGAACGTTTTAAAGATATGGATTGCCGAACGATTGCCGATCAAGTAATGATGGAGATGGAGCGTGTATTTGAGTCAGTGGAAGATGATCGTACGATTCTTGTAATGAAGGTTGGCCATATTGTGCCAAAGTGGTCAAAAGCTAATAAGCAACCTCGAATCATTTCTAGCTAAACAATGTTAGAATAGAGAGAGGAGGGAGATGGATCATGAAAAGTTTGCAGCAAAAGGTATTGAAGTTTATCGACAAGCAAACGTTGATTTCTCCCGGCTCTCGTGTATTAGTCGCGTGTTCGGGTGGTGTGGATTCCATGGCACTGCTTCACTTTCTCGCTACGCATCAGCAATCTCTGGTCATTGAAGTGGCGGCCATCCATGTAGATCATATGTTACGTGGAGTTGAATCTGCTGAAGATGCGTCTGTTGTGAAGCAACTGTGCAAGGAATTCGGGCTACCCTTTTATTCTGAACAAGTACCTATTCCGGCTATCTTAGAAAGCCAGGGCGGTAATGTGCAACAAGTGTGTCGCCAACAGCGTTATGCGTGTTTCGAACAAACGATGGAAAGTGAGCGGTTTACCGTTCTAGCAACGGCCCATCATGCGGAAGACCAACTGGAGACAGTGCTGATTCAATTAAGTAAAGGGCAATCATTAAATGGTATGCCGATCCAGCGGTTGTTTCACTCGGGGCAAATTATACGTCCATTCCTTCCATTAAAAAAGAGCGAATTGTACACGTATGCGTCATATCACAAAATAAACTTCCGAGAAGATCCAAGTAATCAGCAAGATAATTATCTGCGTAATCGTATGCGGCATCACATACTTCCAATCTTAATAGACGAAAATCCATCCGTCGCGGTCAACACAGTCCGACAAACAGAACAACAGCAAGCGGATGAGATTTTACTAAATGAGCTAGCCGATCAACATTGGCGATCGATTGTTACGTATACGGATGAGCAGCTTCCCTCTTTTCAACGGGAGGCATTTCTTGCTATTCCCTACGCTTTACAAAAGCGCGTGATTCAACTACTATTAAAATGTCTAACTAACCCAGCAACAGAGAACGCTGAGTGGCATTTTGCATTAGTGGATGAACTGTTACAACACATTACGAACTCAGCTGGGAATATCACAATTGATTTGGCGTATGGCTATCGGTTTGTCAGAGAATATGATAAACTGCTAATTACAAAAATGGATATAGATACAGCGTCTCTTCGTCCAAAAGTACTTGCGAAAGGTACTTGGCATACGTGGGGAAATATTCAGTTTTACTGGCATCATGCCAACGCACATATGATCGAAGAACTCTTACCATCAGATGAGGTCAGGTATTTCCAATTACCTGAGTCAGAACTTCCGTTAACTGTACGGCTTCGGATGACCGGAGACAGAATGTTGATCAAAGGAATGTCCGAGACAAAACGTGTCAAGCGGATATTGATTGATGAAAAGATAGGAATTAGGCAAAGGCAACAGCAGCCTGTCATTACGACGGCAAGCGGTACTGTGTGTGCAGTACCCGGTGTACGGTACAGTGAGATGTTTTCACACCGCCAACTAGAAGGCGATTCATACATATGGATTACGCGAGAAGGCGAGACAAGATAAAATAGAGGGGGACGGGCCGATGATCGCGCAAGATATCGAGCATGTTTTAATTTCAGAAGAGCAACTAGAAGAGAAAGTCCGAGAACTCGGAGCAACATTAACTGAAGAGTACCGTGAAAAATTCCCATTAGCAGTCGGTGTACTTAAAGGTGCATTACCATTCATGAGTGACCTGATCAAACGAATTGATACGTATATCGAATTAGATTTCATGGATGTTTCTAGCTATGGAAATGCGACAGTTTCATCAGGTGAAGTAAAAATCATCAAAGATTTGAACACAAGCATAGAAGGCCGCGATGTGTTAATTATTGAAGATATTATCGACAGCGGAAAAACATTGAATTACTTAGTGGAACTGTTTAAATACAGAAAAGCAAATTCTATCAAGATTGTTACGTTGTTGGATAAGCCGACAGGACGTAAAGTAGATTTAAAAGCAGATTACGTAGGTTTTGATGTACCAGACGCATTCGTAGTGGGGTATGGGTTGGATTATGCGGAGAAATACCGCAACTTACCGTATATCGGCGTATTGAAAAAGGAAATCTACTCTTTCTAACAGGAGTGTAATGAACCGAATTGAAGGCTGTTTTTTAAAAGGCATTTCTTTTGTTAAGTAGTGTCAATCTATGCTAAAATTTACAATAGTTTTCTGTTTAGTTTTTGTTGAATGAGATGAGGAGGCTTGGGATGAATCGAATACTTCGATACTTTCTTTTATATGGATTAATCTTCCTGGCAATAATGGGGATTTTCAGTTCGCTTAACAATCCAAATCCGAAGATGAAACCAATTCGGTATGATGAATTCGTCACAGCGCTGGAACAGGGGAAAGTTGAAAATGCAACTTTTCAGCCATTGCAGCTTGTGTATGAAGTAAAAGGGGAAATGGCCGGCTACGAAAAAGGTGAAACTTTCGTAACGAATATTCCAGAAAATGATATGGACAGTATTGGTGAGATTGTCAAAACGACAAGTACCGAGATTGACATCCTACCGCCAAAAGAAACAAGCGCGTGGGTATCGTTCTTTACAGGACTCGTACCATTCATAATTATTATTATCCTTTTCTTCTTCTTGCTGAACCAATCACAAGGCGGCGGTGGCGGCAAGGTGATGAACTTCGGGAAAAGTAAAGCGAAACTGCAATCAGACGATCGAAAGAAAGTACGTTTCAATGATGTTGCAGGTGCAGATGAAGAAAAAGCTGAGCTCGAAGAAGTCGTGGACTTCTTGAAAGATGCCAGTAAGTTTGTGGAGTTAGGTGCACGAATTCCAAAAGGGATTTTGCTAGTAGGGCCTCCAGGTACAGGTAAAACATTGCTTGCGCGTGCAGTTGCAGGTGAATCAGGTGTACCATTCTTCTCGATTTCAGGTTCTGATTTCGTAGAGATGTTCGTAGGTGTAGGGGCTTCCCGAGTGCGTGACTTGTTCGAGAATGCCAAGAAAAACTCACCATGTATTATCTTTATTGATGAAATTGACGCGGTTGGACGTCAACGCGGAGCCGGCTTAGGCGGCGGTCACGACGAGCGTGAGCAAACGTTGAACCAGTTGCTAGTGGAAATGGATGGCTTTGAAGGAAACGAAGGTATTATTATCGTTGCTGCTACAAACCGCCCGGATATTTTAGACCCGGCACTTCTTCGTCCGGGACGCTTTGACCGTCAAATTACGGTTGGTCGTCCAGATGTTAAAGGAAGAGAAGCTGTGTTGAAAGTTCACGCGCGTAACAAACCGCTTGATGAAACAGTTGATATGAAAGCTCTTGCTCAACGTACTCCAGGATTCTCTGGTGCAGACCTTGAGAACTTATTGAACGAAGCGGCTCTTGTAGCAGCGAGAAGAAATAAACAGAAAATCGATATGTCCGATATTGATGAAGCAACGGATCGTGTTATTGCAGGCCCTGCGAAAACAAATCGTGTCATTTCGAAAAAGGAACGAAACATTGTCGCGTTCCACGAAGCGGGTCACGTAGTCGTGGGCTTAATGCTTGATGACGCAGAAATCGTCCATAAAGTAACTATTGTACCTCGTGGGCAGGCTGGCGGATACGCAGTTATGCTTCCGAAAGAAGATCGCTACTTTATGACAAAACCTGAACTCCTCGACAAAATTGCAGGTCTTCTAGGTGGGCGTGTATCAGAAGAAATCGTCCTTGGCGAAGTATCAACCGGTGCACATAATGACTTCCAACGTGCTACAGGTATTGCCCGTTCGATGGTTACAGAATACGGAATGAGCGATAAAATCGGTCCGATGCAGTTTGGTCAGACGCAAGGCGGTCAAGTATTCCTTGGACGTGACTTCAACTCTGAGCAAAACTATTCTGAAGCAATCGCATACGAGATTGACTCTGAAATGCAAACAATAATTAAAGAACAATACGAACGCACAAGACAAATTTTAACTGAAAACCGAGATTTGCTTAATCTGATCGCTACGACTTTATTGGAAGTCGAAACGTTGGATGCGGAACAAATCAATCACTTGAAAGATCACGGTACCTTGCCTGACCGTCCATACGAAAACAACGATGGTAGTAATGTTGACAAGAAAGTTGTAGAAGAATCCCCTGTGGAAACTACAACTCCGGATAGCACGGGTGCACCATCTGACCCGTCAATCGGTGACTTGCCAAGTGAAGGTGGAGCGGTAGATAAGACGCTGCCATCTATTGACGAAGAACGCAGAGACTAAGCGAACCCAACAGCCGACTGTATACAGTCGGCTGTTTTCTTATGAAGGGGAAGTGCGTTCGGTACACATTCACAGTATCTGCATGTGAAATTATGATATGATGTACGGGAAAAAGTCAAAGTAAGAGGGGACAGCGACTATGTTATTAGTATTAGATACAGGCAATACGAATATTGTGTTAGGTGTATATGAAGGGAATCAATTGAAGCACCACTGGCGGATGGAAACCTATCGACATAAGACAGAAGACGAATACGCTATGCAAGTAAAGGCGATGTTCCAGCATGTGGGGCTTTCATTTACTGACATCACAGGTATTATTATTTCTTCTGTAGTGCCGCCTGTTATGTTCCCGTTAGAGCAAATGTGTAAAAAGTACTTTAATCAAAAGCCGATGGTCGTTGGACCGGGTGTGAAAACAGGATTAAATATCAAATATGAAAATCCCCGCGAAGTTGGAGCGGACCGAATTGTTAATGCGGTGGCAGCCATTAGGGAATACGGTAGCCCGCTCATTATCGTAGATTTTGGAACGGCGACTACGTATTGCTATGTTAATGAACATGGCGAATACATGGGCGGATCTATTGCGCCTGGTATTAAGATATCTATGGAAGCATTGTTTGATCGTGCCTCTAAATTACCGCGCGTTCAACTCGCTCGGCCGGAGCATGTAGTAGGTAAAAATACGGTTGCTGCCATGCAGTCGGGTATAATATTTGGATACGTTGGCCAAGTAGAAGGAATCGTCAACCGTATAAAAGAAGATTGCGAAGTACAACCTACTGTGATCGCAACAGGTGGGATGGCGGATTTAATTGCATCTGAAACCAAAGTGATTGATATTGTGGATGACTTCCTGACGCTTAAAGGATTACATCTGATTTATGAAAGAAATTTGTAAGGAGAGAATAAAATGACAACAGATTATTTAGTAAAAGCATTAGCCTTTGAGGGGCAAATTCGTGCATATGCAGTACGTTCAACAGAAACGGTAGGAGAAGTGCAACGTCGTCACCAAATGTGGCCGACAGCGACTGCTGCTCTTGGGCGTACGATTTCAGCAGCGGTCATGATGGGTGCTATGTTAAAAGGTGATGATAGCATTACGGTGAAAATCCAAGGCGATGGTCCACTAGGCCCGATTGTTGTGGATGCTAATGCAAAAGGAGAAGTTCGTGGTTATGCAACGTACCCACAAACGCACTTGCCATTGAATGAGCAAGGGAAATTAGACGTTCGTGGAGCAGTGGGTACGGAAGGTATGCTGTCTATCGTAAAGGATCTTGGGTTGAAAGATTACTTTACAGGGCAAGTACCGATTATTTCCGGGGAAATTGCTGAAGACTTCACCCACTATATGGTAGTATCTGAACAAGTGCCATCGGCTGTTGCTTTAGGTGTACTCGTTGATCCAGATAACACAGTTAAAGCATCAGGCGGATTTATTCTGCAAGTCATGCCAGGAGCAACGGAAGAGACAATTGAATTGCTGGAAGGAAGAATCGCAAACATGACGGCAATTTCCACTATGATTGACAATGGACTGACACCTGAAGGAATCCTAACAGAAGTACTAGATCAGGAAAACGTAGAATTCCTCTCTAAAGTAGATGTGAAATTTGACTGTGAGTGTTCCAAAGAACGCTTTAGCGAAGCAATTAAAGGACTTGGGGCTGTAGAAATCCAAGCGATGATAGATGAAGATCATGGTGCAGAAGCGCAATGCCACTTCTGTCTGGAAAAGTATGAATTCTCTGAGCAAGAACTACAAAAATTACTTTAATCAGAATCTAAACTACTCACCCGTTACCGTTCGTGTTTTGCGGTGGCGGGTAATTTAATGATCTATGCAAACTTATAAATTTAATATAGAAAGCGCTGCCAATATCCGCACAAGTATTGTAAGCATAAATGAATACAGACTTGTATATACATCGACAAAGGACTTCCCGTTCAACCTGTTTTTGCGAGAAAGTGATAAACCGTAATCTTCTGAATGATATTATTGACAAGTGAAATAGAAGGTAGTAACATTAAGTCAATAAAACATATTAAAATACTGGGTATTAGGAGCGGATGACAAATGAGTAGAGTGGGAAATTCAGTTATTGATTTAGTAGGTAACACACCATTAGTAAAATTAAATCGTTTAACAGGTGCAGATGATGCAGATGTGTATTTGAAACTAGAATTTTTCAATCCTGGCTCAAGCGTCAAGGACCGTATTGCGCTTGCTATGATCGAGACAGCGGAAAAAAACGGTGAATTAAAAGAAGGTAGCACAATCATTGAACCGACAAGCGGAAACACAGGAATTGGACTTGCGATGATCGCAGCGGCTAAAGGGTATAAATCTGTACTTGTTATGCCTGACACGATGAGCTTAGAGCGACGCAACTTACTCCGCGCATACGGAGCAGATTTAGTACTAACTCCAGGTGCTGAAGGGATGAAAGGCGCAATCTCGAAAGCTGAGCAACTAGCAGAAGAAAATGGTTGGTTCTTGCCGCAACAGTTCAATAATGAAGCGAATCCCGAAGTTCATCGTTTAACAACAGGGCCGGAAATCGTCAATGCTCTAGATCAAGTAGATGCATTTATCTCGGGAATTGGTACGGGTGGTACGATTACAGGAGCAGGTGAAGTGTTGAAAGAACATTTCCCTGGAGTTCGTATCGTAGCGGTAGAGCCGGAAGATTCAGCTATATTATCTGGTGGTAAGCCGGGGCCACATAAAATTCAAGGGATCGGTGCGGGATTCGTGCCGGAAGTTTTAGACACGGCTATCTATGATGAAATTATCAAAGTCTCTAATGATGATGCGTATACGTTTGCGCGTCGTGCGGCTCGTGAAGAGGGGATCCTAGGAGGCGTATCTTCAGGTGCGGCGATTGCGGCTGCGTTGCAAGTGGCAAAGAAGCTAGGTAAAGGCAAGACAGTTGTAGCGATCATCCCATCTAACGGAGAGCGTTACTTAAGCACACCTCTTTATCAGTTTGACGAAGAGTAAAAGATTAAGTATCGCGGGAGCTTTCTGCTAACGTTGCAGTGGTTCTGAAGAAGTAATTGTATCCTTTGCACATATGAAACTGTCGCTAGAAGTAGTAAGCTGCTTCTAGCGACAGTTTCTTTTTATATCCAGTAACGAAATGGCGTAATCTTCAAGTTGTTATCAGCGGGTAAAATTCTGTATAATTAAGATGAACCAACCTAGTTATACATAGAACAGAGGAGGCTCACTGTGAATAAAAAGTGGAGCATAATAATTTCAGTTATAATTGTGATTGTCATGGGTACTATTATTTTCTTATTGAATAAGGAAATTAAAGAGGAAACGGGCGGCCTTCCGGGTTATGAGGATTTGAATATGGAAAGTTTGCCGAAAGATGTGGTAGATCGTTTGCCGGAGGATTGGCAAACTACTACGGACACTGATAAGCCTGGGCTTGCGAAGGGGGACTTAGCGCCGGATTTCGAATTGACTACATTGTCAGGTGATACGGTCAAGTTATCTGATTATCGTGGCAAGACGGTCATGTTGAACTTCTGGGCATCATGGTGTCCGCCATGCCGTTCAGAAATGCCGCATATGGAAAACTACTATACAGACAATAAAGAGTCTGACGATATGGAGATACTCGCAGTCAATATGACGAAAACAGAGAAGAATAAGGTAGAGAGTGCTAAAGAATTTGTCGATGAATACAATTTGACATTCCCAATTTTATTGGATAAGGATAGCGAAGTCATGAAAATGTATCAGATAAAAGTCTATCCGACTTCGTATATCATCAATAAAGATGGTGTGATTACAGATAAAGTGATGTTGCCGTTGGATGATACTATGATTAAACAGTTAATAGAGGAAAGTAACGCAGAGTGAATACTAGAGACGCAGGGGGAACTAGCATGAATACAGTAGCCTATCAGACGGCTTCAATGACAAAAGACGAATTCTTTTATGCCTATCGTCAACTTGCGACAGAGATAGAACGACATGTTTTATTGGAGAGTGGTCGTGGCGGGAAGATGTGTGTGGCGGGACTTGATCCACTTGTGACGTTCAACGCAACCAAAACAGGTCTACGTTTAGAGTGGCGTGATGGCAAAGAAGAATGGCTGACGGGAGAAGATCCGCTAGTCTTGCTGAATGATTTTATGGGTCAATATAACCTGGAGCATCAGAGAGGTTTGCCTGCCTATCAAGGTGGGCCGATTGGGATGGTCAGTTACGATTATGTCAGACGCTATGAGACATTACCGGTACTTGCGAAGGATGATTTGGCGACACCTGACGTATTCTTTTATCTCTTTGATCAATGGGCTGTGTTTGATATAGAGAATAACGATGTCTATTTTATGACATTGCCTGAGAAGCAGCATGCACTGGATAATATGGTGAATGAATGGACGGAAGCATCACAAAAAGGTCTGCAGCATCGTCAATTTACTACTGGACAAGCAGTAGATGTGGTCGTTACTGAAGAAGATCTACAAGTTTCTGTAACAGGAGAGCAGTTCGAGCAGATGGTGCGCAATGTACAGCAATTCATTGATGATGGGGACGTTGTGCAAGTGAATTTGTCCGTGCGTCAGTCAAAACCGCTTGGAGCTCCTTCTTTGTTGATGTATGAAGCATTGCGTTCGTTCAATCCATCACCTTACATGGCCTATATGGCGGCGCCAGATTTTGAAGTGGTCTCTGGTTCTCCAGAGCTGTTGTTGAAAAAGCGCGGAACTGAATTGAGTACACGTCCGATCGGTGGCACGCGAAAGCGTGGGATGACGGAAATGGAAGATCTAGCTTTACAGGAAGAGTTGGTATCGAATGCCAAAGAAATAGGTGAGCACAAGATGCTTGTTGACCTCGAATGTGCAGACTTTCAAAGGATCTGTCAGGAAGGCACAGTAGAAGTCGATGAATTCATGGTCGTCGAAAAGTATTCGCACGTCATGCATTTGGTATCAAATGTTCGTGGTACTGCGTCTTCTGAAGATCTGGCACCTATTATGCAAGGTGTATTCCCTGGTGGCTCAATTACGGGAGATCCTAAATTGCGTACGATGGAAATCATTGAAGAACTGGAACCGACGCGTAGAGGGCTCTACACAGGGTCAATGGGTTGGATTGGTTTCAATGGAGACCTAGTGCTGAATATCACCATTCGTACAGCGTTCATTCAAGATGGTATTGTGCATATCCAAGCGGGTGCGGGTTTAGTACCTGATTCGAATCCTGCTGCTGAATATCAAGAGTCTCTAAATAAGGCAAAAGCATTGTGGCAAGCGAAAGAAATGGCGGAGTTGGCGACTCGTAGAGAAAGTGGGCAACTGCATTGATTTGCTGGATTAACGGTAAGCAAGTAGTCGCGGAAGAATTACAGATATCCCCTTTTGACCATGGATTTCTTTACGGGCTAGGATTTTTCGAAACGTTCCGTACATATGAAGGTCGAGTATTCCTTTACAATTCGCATATGATTCGCTTACGGTCGGCATTGGCTGATTACCGTATTGAAATGCGGTATAGTGATGAAGAAATTCTATCGGCTATTCATTCTTTGTATAAAGAGAATGGCTATGAGGATGGTTATTACCGATTAAATGTATCGGCGGGTGTGCATAATATCGGGCTAGCACCTACACAATATGAACAACCGAATGTACTGATCTTCCAAAAATCACTTCACCTTCCACCCGTACATACGGAAAAAGATGGCGTTTGGCTCGCAACAACGCGTAATGAACCGGAAAGTGTCGTTCGTCATAAGTCACATCAGTATGCGAATAATGTTAAAGGACGTCTAGAATTAACTTCGTTGAAAGAAACAGAAGGCCTATTTGTTACTTCGGACGGCTATGTGGCAGAGGGCATTACATCGAATGTGTTTTGGGTGAAACAAGGCCAGTTGTATACACCTTCATTGGAGACGGGAATTTTACCTGGTACGACGCGGGCGTTTGTCATCGAAATGGCCAGGGAAATCGGATTGCCTATCCATGAAGGCTTGTATATGCAGGATGAGCTTGAATCGGCGGATGAAGTATTCATTACCAACGCGATTCAGGAACTAGTTCCGATTCGCCAAGTAGGAGAAGTACTGTTTTCCGGCAAGGAAGGATCGGTCTATCAACGATTGCATGCCGGTTACCGACAAGCTGTCAACCGAATGAAAGTGAGTGACTAGTAATGAAATTATCAAAAGCGCGTGCATCTTATAGACTGGGTAAAACGACGATTAATTTTGCGGAAGAAACGGTGATTATGGGGATATTGAATGTCACACCGGATTCGTTCTCGGATGGCGGGAAATATGGCCAGCAAAACCCGGCACTTGAACATGCACGGAAAATGCTTGCCGATGGTGCGAAAATCATCGATATTGGCGGAGAGTCTACTCGTCCGGGGTACACGCCTGTATCAGTCGAAGAAGAAATTGCGCGTGTTGTACCAATAATCGAGTTGCTTGCGAAAGAACTTGGCTGCGTAATTTCAATTGACACGTCAAAGGCAGCCGTGGCGGAAGCGGCGATTATGGCGGGTGCAAGTATAATTAATGATGTATGGGGTGCGAAGCGGGAACCGGCGATCGCGGAAGTGGCGGCGCGCTATGGCGTACCTATCATTTTGATGCATAACCGTGAAAATCGTGATTACCAGCTACCGTTCATGGAGGCTGTTATAGAAGACTTGCAGCAGAGTATCGATATTGCAAAGCGGGCGGGGGTTAGTGAAGAGATGATCTGGTTGGATCCAGGCATCGGCTTCGCGAAAGATCTCGAACAGAATATATTAGCAATGCAAGGGTTGTCTTCGATTGCGAATCTTGGGTATCCAGTTTTGCTCGGTACATCACGTAAAGGCATGATCGGTAAAGTACTCGATCTACCAGTAGAAGAGCGTATAGAGGGTACGGGTGCGACGGTTTGCTACGGTATTGAGCACGGCGGACATATTATGCGTGTTCATGATGTAAAGGAAATCTCACGTATGGTCAAGATGATGGATGTATTGACGAAGAAAGCAGCATACACTGGGTAAGCGATAAAATGGAGGGATTTCATGGATTATATTCATTTGAATGATATGGAGTTTTACGGTTACCACGGCGCATTGCCTGAAGAGAATAAGCTCGGACAGCGTTTTCGGCTGACGGTATCATTGGCGACGGATCTTGCGAAAGCCGGACAGACGGACGATTTATCGAAAACAATGAATTATGCAGAAGTGTATGAGATGTGTAAGAATATCGTAGAAGGGGAAGCGGTTCATTTGATCGAGACGGTGGCTGAAACAGTGGCGGGAACGATCATGACGGACTTTGCGGAAAAAGTAAATGGTGTGCGGGTCTTGCTTATAAAGCCAGATCCACCGATTCGTGGACATTACTCATCCGTTTCCGTAGAAATCACGAGGGGGCGTTTTTCTTGAATAACGCCTACTTGTCACTGGGGTCGAATATAGGTGATCGCCTCGAACATTTACAGCACGCAGTACAATTGTTAAATGAACACTCTTCTATTAACGTGTTACAAGTTTCTTCCGTATATGAGACCGAGCCTGTCGGATTAACGGAACAGGCGAAGTTTTTAAATGTTGTAGTAAGGCTTGAGACTACATTAGAAGCAACGGAATTATTGAGTGTGTGCCAATCTATTGAAAATAAGCTTGGCAGAATGCGCAAAATACGTTGGGGCCCACGTACGGTAGACTTAGATATTTTGCTATATAACGAGGAACACATTCAATTGGAGAATCTGATCATTCCGCATCTCCGTATGCAAGAGCGGGCATTCGTGCTTGTACCGCTAGTTGAGATTAATGAGGATGTAAAGAATCCTACAACAGGAACACTTTATCGTGAAGAGCTAGCGATAAAGGAAGACGGAGTGAATCTTTGGAAAAAGGTTGGACAAGTCGAAGAGTTTTTACGAAAAGGTTGAACGTCGAATGACCAAACTGCTCTATAATAGGGCAGTTTTTTCTATACAATAGAATGAGATAACTGTTTGTCCTTTTGTTAGGCCTGGAATTTGTGTACAATAGTTGCAGACGACTGATCCTGGGAAGAGGGACGGTCAAAGTATGAAGGAGTGAAAGGAAATGTCCAATATGGATGAAATGAATGATCAGCTTTTGGTGAGACGCCAGAAGATGAATGATATACGTGAAGATGGTTTGGATCCGTTCGGTCAGCGTTTTGAACGAACACACCTGACAAGTGAGATACGTTCTAATTATGAGGAGCAAACAAAAGAAGAGTTGGAAGAAAACGAGCATGAAGTAACCATTGCTGGTCGTATTATGACAAAGCGTGGGAAAGGTAAAGCAGGATTTGCTCACATCCAAGATCTTGGAGGTCAAATCCAGATTTACGTGCGTCTAGACGCTATCGGTGAAGAAGCATATAAGCTATTTACCTCTGCAGACCTCGGAGACATAGTCGGCGTTCAAGGTATTATTTTCAAAACAAAAGTAGGAGAACTTTCTATTAAAGCAACAAAGTTTACATTCTTAACGAAAGCACTGCGTCCATTGCCTGAGAAATTCCATGGTCTACAAGACGTAGAACAACGCTATCGTCAGCGCTATCTAGATTTAATATCAACAGAAGGTAGCAAAGAAACTTTCATTATGCGTAGTCGAATCATTCAATCCATGCGTCATTACTTGGATGGACAAGGCTTCCTTGAAGTAGAAACGCCTATGCTTCACTCAATAGCAGGGGGAGCAGCAGCCCGCCCATTCGTTACACATCACAATACGCTTGATATGACATTGTATATGCGAATCGCTATCGAACTACATCTAAAGCGCCTGATCGTTGGAGGCCTTGAGAAAGTATATGAAATCGGACGGGTATTCCGTAATGAAGGAATGTCCACTCGTCACAACCCTGAATTCACAATGATTGAGTTATATGAGGCATACGCGGATTACAATGACATCATGGAACTAACAGAAAACCTAGTAGCACATATCGCACAAGAAGTACTTGGAACTACTACTATTCAGTATGGCGATGATCAAATTGAATTAGCGCCGCGCTGGAAGCGACTTCACATGGCAGACGCAGTAAAGGAGTTTACAGGCGTAGACTTCTGGCAACAACTCACGAAAGAACAAGCGCATGAACTAGCTAAGGAACATAACGTACAAGTAACTCCTTCTATGGAAGTAGGTCATGTTCTGAATGAATTCTTCGAGCAAAAAGTAGAAGAAGAACTTGTCCAGCCGACATTCATCTATGGACATCCAGTAGAAGTGTCTCCACTTGCAAAGAAGAATCCGGAAGATCCGCGATACACAGATCGTTTCGAACTATTTATCGTACGTCGTGAACACGCGAATGCCTTCACAGAGTTAAATGATCCGATCGATCAGCGCGAACGGTTCGAATCGCAGCTGGTAGAGAAGGAGCAAGGAAACGATGAAGCGCATGAAATGGATGAAGATTTCATTACAGCATTAGAATATGGACTACCGCCAACAGGTGGACTTGGCATCGGAATCGACCGTCTCGTTATGTTGTTGACGAACTCACAATCGATCCGCGACGTGCTGTTGTTTCCTCAAATGCGTGCTAAAGACTGATATGACAGCTCCAATAGCAATATTGGAGCTGTTTTTTTATTGCCTAAATGCAGTATTTTAATAGAATGTAAAAGAAAATCAAAAAGAATTAAAGAAAACACTTGCGTTATTTAAAAACGGGTGGTATATTTATGAAGTTGCTTTTGAAGTTAGCGACTTAGCGAAAAACATAACGAAAAAGTTTTTCATAAAAAGCGTTGACAACAAAACAACGAGATGTTATTATAAGAAAGTTGCCTCTTACGAGAGACCAACCGAATGAACCTTGAAAACTGAACAGCAAAACGTTAACGAAATACAGTTTATGCATCTAACGATGACATAAACAAAATGAGTATCTTAATTGATGCCAGCAAATGAAACTCGAGCTAATCGAATTTCTCTTATGGAG
>NZ_PDYR01000018.1:0-50294 GCF_002743165.1 Sporosarcina sp. P19
CCTCCAGCGTCTGTCGAGACTAGACGGCGCATTCCGCTTTAGTTAATTACAGTTCTTCACAGTGCTCTTCAAATTGTTCTTGAAGATTGACAACTACTGACATTGGGTCATGTCCTTCGATTTCAAAACGTCCTACTTCACCGATCAGTTTGCCGTCTTTTAGCAAAGCGAATGATGGAGAAGATGGGATGTGATCTTCACCGAAGTGCATACGTGCTTGTGCAGTTGCTTCTTTGTCTTGTCCAGCAAATACTGTTACTAAGTGATCAGGACGCTTGTCGTAATGTACTGCGTGTGCAGCTGCTGGGCGTGCAATTCCGCCAGCACATCCACAAACCGAGTTGATCATTACTAATGTCGTACCAGGTTGCTTAAATGCTTCCTCTACGTCCTCAGGTGTTTTCAACTGTTTGTAGCCGCTCGCTTCCATTTCGGATCTCGCTTGGTTCGTCATATCGTTCATGTAAAAATCAAAGTTCATAGTCATTTTACAATATCTCCTCTCTTGTACTCTATAATTGTGATAGCCTCATCAGTTCCGCTACGACACTTCCCTGATCATAATTTGACTATCCTCTTCAATCATAGCATATCCCTACAGGAATTAAGAAGAAAACAATCGATCAATTGCTCCTGTTACAGTTAAATGTCCGTCTAGCAATTCTTCCTCAAGTGCCTTCACCTGCGTTTTTCGTCCTGACTCCGAGAAAAATGAATCAATCAAGTGATCTCGGATCATCGAATGGAACCAATCACGAGTCTGATGCTGACGTCTTGTGTCCCAATGATTCTTTTCCTTCATTTCTTTTTCGAATTCCAAAACCGTTTCCCATACCGCTTCTAAGCCGGTCTTTTCTATAGAAGAAACCGGTTGTACTCTCGACGTCCATTCGGGAGATGCAGGTTGCAGCATGTGCATGATGCGAGTATATTCACGCACCGTTTTTTTAACGAGCGGCTTATTGGCACCGTCATTCTTATGCACCACAACACCATCCGTCAGCTCCATGATCCCCTTTTTCATTCCTTGCAGCTCGTCACCAGCGCCAGTCAACACAAGCAATAAGAAATAGTCGACCATACCGCGGACAATCGTTTCACCTTGGCCAACCCCTACCGTTTCAATCAATATGACGTCATAACCCGCCGCTTCACAAAGTAACATCGTTTCGCGAGATTTCTTATGCACACCACCAAGTGTTCCCGCTGACGGAGAAGGACGGATAAAAGCATTTTTATGCCGCGCCAACTCCTCCATACGGGTCTTGTCACCTAAGATACTTCCACCAGTCAATGTCGAACTGGGATCAATCGCAAGCACCGCCACTTTATGACCCATTTCCGCAAGCATTAGACCAAACGCCTCGATGAATGTACTTTTTCCGGCACCCGGTACACCTGTAATCCCAATCCGGATACAGTTGCCCGTTTTCGGCAGAAGGTTAGTCAACACTTCCTGACCGACCTTCTTATCGCTAGGCTTCGTACTTTCCAGCAACGTAATACCTCGTGCCAAATACAAACGAGAACCATTTTCTATTTCCTGTTGCAATACATCTAAATTTTTATGAGATGGATCTTTCTTAACAAAGCGTTTACGTGAAGAGGCAACAAATCCATCATGTGTGGATTCTATTCCGCGCATCACATGCATTGCTGATTCATCTCGTCCGTTTTGTTTTTCTGTCAATCCGTCACTTCCTCATAGCCGAGCTGTCTGTAAATCTCCTCAATGACTTTTTGAGCTGCCACTGGAATGACTGTACCCGGACCAAAGATTGCGGCCGCACCATTCTTGCGCAAGAAATCGTAATCCTGTGCCGGAATAACGCCACCTACTACGACTAAAATATCTTCACGATTGATTTTTTTCAGTTCTTCACGCAATGTCGGCACCAATGTTTTATGACCTGCCGCTAGTGAACTCACACCGATGACGTGCACATCATTTTCTGCCGCCTGCAAAGCTGTCTCTTCAGGTGTCTGGAATAAAGGACCAATATCTACGTCAAAGCCTAAATCAGCGAATGACGACGCGATCACTTTCGCTCCACGGTCATGTCCGTCCTGACCCATTTTCGCGACCAAAATACGTGGACGACGCCCTTCGTTTTCCAGGAACTCATCTGTCATATCTTTCACTTCTTGAATTTCTTCTTCATTTGAGAAGTTCGCGCTATATACACCACTCACTGAACGGATCACCGCCTTATGTCTGCCGGATACGGATTCAATCGCATCCGATATTTCACCGATGGTTGCGCGCGCTCTTGCTGCGTCAACTGCCAATGCAAGCAGGTTCCCTTCACCGCTCTTCGCCGCTTCCTTGATTGCCGTAAGAGTCGCTTGAACTACTTTCTCATCACGCTTGTCCTTCATATCGTTAATACGGTCAATTTGCTTTTGACGTACCATCGTATTGTCGATGTCTAAAATATCAATTGCATCTTCTGTATCCAAACGATATTTATTAACGCCGACGATTGTTTCCGCCTTCGAATCAATTTTTGCCTGACGCTTAGCTGCAGCTTCTTCAATCTTCATTTTTGGCAAGCCGGTTTCAATCGCTTCCGCCATGCCACCAAGTGATTCAATTTCACCGATTAATTCCCATGCTTTCTCCATTAACTCTTCCGTTAATTTCTCCACATAGTATGAACCGCCCCAAGGGTCAATTACTTTCGTCATCATCGTCTCCTCTTGTAAGAACAACTGCGTGTTACGTGCAATACGAGCCGAGAAGTCTGTCGGTAATGCGATCGCTTCATCCAATGCGTTCGTGTGCAATGACTGCGTGTGACCCATGGAGGATGCGTTTGCTTCGACCAATGTACGTGTTACGTTGTTGAACGGATCTTGCTCCGTCAAACTCCAGCCTGATGTTTGGGAGTGTGTACGCAATGCGAGTGTCTTCGGGTTCTTCGGTTCAAACGACTGCATCATTTGTGCCCAGATTTTTCGTGCCGCTCTCATTTTCGCTACTTCCATATAGTAGTTCATGCCAATCGCCCAGAAGAATGACAAACGAGGTGCGAATGAATCGATATCGATCCCCGCCTTCAAACCTGTCCGAACATATTCCAAGCCGTCTGCAAGTGTATACGCAAGCTCGATATCCGCTGTTGCTCCAGCTTCTTGCATATGGTAACCCGAGATCGAAATCGAGTTGAATTTCGGCATATTTTCAGATGTATAAGAGAAAATATCCGCAATGATCCGCATCGACATAGCCGGTGGGAAGATATACGTATTACGTACCATATACTCTTTTAGAATATCATTCTGAATCGTACCAGAAAGTTTTTCAGGACTTACACCAGACTCTTCAGCCGCTACGATATAAAATGCCATGATCGGCAATACCGCACCATTCATTGTCATCGATACCGACATTTGATCGAGCGGAATACCTGCGAATAAAATCTTCATATCTTCAATAGAGTCTATGGCTACACCCGCTTTACCTACGTCACCTGTTACACGAGGATGATCAGAGTCATACCCACGGTGAGTCGCAAGGTCAAACGCAACAGAAAGTCCTTTTTGCCCCATCGCCAAGTTCCGGCGGTAAAACGCGTTACTTTCTTCCGCTGTAGAAAATCCAGCATACTGACGAACGGTCCAAGGACGCGCTACATACATCGTCGGATACGGTCCACGCGTGTTTGGCGCGATACCCGGGAAGTCTTTCAAATGCTCTGTGTTTTCAATGTCTTTTGCTGTATAGACAGGCGCTACATTGATTCCTTCATTCGTTAAAAAATTCTCTTTTGACAATGCGTGCTGTGAGAGTTCATTGAGTGATTGCTCTATATTCACTTTACGGAAATCAGGTTTACTCAACGGAACGGCCTCCTTTAGTTTGCGTAATAATAGTATTCAACTTTTCGATTTTATCCTGTCCTGCGAAAATGAACCCATTTAGTCCATTTGCAAGCCACTGATCTGCTGTTTCTGATGGATATTTACCCGCTGTATCGATTAAACAATTTCCTTTATACGAAGCTAAGAAGTTGGTTACAGCCTCTTCTGTATCAGCAGCCGATGCACAAATCACTGCATAATCCGGCTGTTGCTCATCGATCCAACTGAGCGCTTGATCGGTTTTCTCGAAAGAAGGACTCCACGTCGCTTCGATGCCACCAACTGCCAAGAATCCACTGACAAAATCTGCACGTGGTTTATAATCTTTCAACGCACCAAAGTTTAGTAATACAGTTTTCGGTAACTCCTCTTTTTTCTTAGAACGAATATGTTCAAACGGTTCAGCCAATCGTTTCGACACAGTCACAGTTGATTCATTCGCATAATTCACGTCCGTCAATTCCGCATACACATTCGTGCCGATCAACGTCTTCTTGCCTGTCGCCATTTCTTTCTGACGCTGCGCATAAAGCTTGCTTAATTCACCAGACTGCAAGAAGGCTTGATAACCGCCATTCTCTTCAATCTCAAGAAACTTCGCCCATGATTTACGAATTAATTCAGTAGTCAACGATTCAATGAAGTATGAACCACCTGCAGGATCAAGAACTTGATCGATATGTGTTTCTTCCTTCAGAATCAATTGAATATTTCGAGCGTAACGATTTGAACTTGGTGACGTTCCCGTCAAAACATCATGTGGTAATACCGTCAGCCAATCCGCGCCACCTAAAATGGCTGAGAATGCTGAGTTGCCGCCACGTAATAAGTTTACATACGGATCGAGTTTCGAGTATGAACGCAATGAGGTAATACCTAGCAAAGGCACTTGCTTCGCATTCTCTACGCCGTATGCTTCGTTAAATAATTTCCACAACACGCGGAACGCACGGAACTTCGCAATTTCCATAAAGAAGTGTGTGTCAGCAGCAAATCGTGCATAGAAGGCGTTTGTGAATTCTTCAAACGAAGAGGATTCTTCCGCAAGTTCAGCTGCGATTGAAAGTGCTAGCGCGAGTTCTGTTACCGCGTCCGCCCCTTCATGATGCGCTGTCCATAAATCGGCACCCTTTGTGCGGACTCCTGGGAATCCCTCAGGTATTACCGAAGACGCACTGATGCAAATTCCTGTAACGTCTTTGCGCTTTGCATCTTCTATATAAGTAAAGGCTTGCAATATCGGATCATTGCTTTGCACTTCAGTGAATAGAATTGGGTAGTGCGTAATCAGTTCAGCTACTTGCTTAATGTCCGGTTCCGCCCAAACTAAAGGCTTCAGTCCGTTGTAAGCGATTGCTTCATTTCCCCGCGCCAAAGATTCTTTCATCTGCTCGACAAACTGTTCCCCATTTGTTGCACTAACAGGTTGTGCAATAGTCCAGCCGAACGCAGGTTTCGTTACGCGTGAAACTTCCAATTGGTCCAAGTCTTCTTTAGTATAAAGTGGATTGAGTTCAATGCCCTCAATCGTTTTTGTGTACAACGAGTCAAAAGACTTTCCTTTAAGTGATAAAACAGCCGCTTCTTTCCATTCAGTAAAGTTGGGGGCTGTGAATGTAAATGTTTTCATATTATGTATAGGCATAATGGTGCTCCTTCCCCTTTTTTAAACCATTAATAATTCTAGTGTACCGCAGAGTACGTTATGAAGAAAGGGGGAAATCAGAAGTTTCCGTCTAATATCGTTATATTCATACAATTTAATGACTTTTTATGCGTGAACTATTGAATTATTTGAGTGAATCGGATACATTAAACATCTTTTAATTGGAAAAGTGGAAAATCTAGTGAAAACCAATTCGTTTGCGCTCATTCATTCGTGTAAGCGCTCATAAAGTTTGTCTAGCCGCTCATTACGTAATTAGTAGCCCACTTGATTTCAAACTAGAACTGTACTTTATAGCTAATAAGTGATCAACTTCTATCCACAAGACCCTACACTCACTGCTTTCCCTCCAAAAAAACCAAAAAACAACCTCCAAAACCAAGTTTGGAGGTTGCCAAATATTAATATAAAGATGTCTTATCTTTAGCCATGCCTTCTAACAACTCTTTCACACGTGCAAGGAAACGTCCACAAACGAGTCCATCAAGCACCCGGTGATCAAGCGACAGACAGAGGTTGACCATATCGCGTGCAGCCATCATGCCATTGTCCATAATAACTGGACGCTTGACGATCGACTCCACCTGTAAAATAGCGGCCTGCGGATAATTGATGATACCCATTGACTGGACGGAGCCAAATGAGCCCGTATTGTTAACAGTGAACGTACCGCCTTGCATCTCTGTCGACTTCAGCTTACCGTTACGTACTTTTCCTGCCAACTCATGAATTTCGCGACCAATGCCTTTGATCGTCTTTTCATCCGTTTCTTTGATGACTGGAACATATAACGCATCGTCCGTTGCCACCGCAATCGAGATGTTGATGTCTTTTTTCATGACGATCGTATCGCCTGCCCACATCGAGTTCATTTCCGGGTATTCCTTCAACGCTTGTGAAATAGCCTTGATAAAGAAGGCGAAGTACGTCAAATTGAATCCTTCTTTTTCTTTGAATTCCTTTTTGACGCTATCTCGCAATAGCACGAGTTCTGTTACATCTACTTCTATCATCATCCACGCATGCGGCGCTTCCGTTACAGAACGTACCATATTGTTTGCAATCGCGCGACGTACACTCGTTACCGGAATTTCGATATCGCCGTTTTCGAGTTTCACATTCGACGACACAGCTTGTTCAGGAGCTGACTGTTGATCGGAAGATGCCACTCGTTGTTGCGATTCTTCTTGAACAGCAACTTCTTGTGGTGCTGTTTGCGACTGTGCTCCGCCACTTTCAATGAATGCCTGAATGTCTTTTCGTGTAATACGTCCTTCGCGTCCTGTACCGCTTACTTGTGCCAAATCAATGCCGTTTTCCTGAGACATTTTCAACACAGCAGGAGAAAATCGTCCCGCTGCCTTGCCACCCGTCACAGGCTGTGACTTCGCTTTCGGTGCTTCCTGTACTGGTTTCTCAGCAGGCTTTTCAGCTGGTGCGTCTGCTTTAGGTGATGAAACTTGTACTGGCGCTTCAGCGTCGCCTTCAATTTCAATCAAACAAACCGTTTCGCCTACTTCGATTGTATCGCCTTCTTTTGCGATGATTTCTTTGATCGTTCCTGAGAATGAAGAAGGGACTTCCGCTGTCACTTTATCGGTCGTCACTTCCGCAAGGGAATCGTATTTCGCTACCGTATCTCCTGGAGCGACGAGCCATTTTTCGATAGTTCCTTCTGTTACACTTTCACCCAGTTTCGGCATAGTGATTTTTTCAATGCCCATATCCTTACGCCTCCTTAGTTAAAATTCCGCTAAATCCCTTGCTGCCTTTTCGACCTTTTCAGGATTCATCATAAAGAACTTTTCCATAGAAGGGGCATATGGCATGGCAGGTACATCGGGTCCTGCTAATCGTTTGATTGGCGCATCTAATTCAAATAAACAATTTTCTGCAATGATAGCCGAAACCTCACTCATGATGCTGCCTTCTAGGTTATCTTCTGTTACCAATAGAACTTTTCCTGTTTTCGAAGCAGCTTCAATGATTGCTTCTCTATCTAACGGATAGACCGTACGTAGATCCAAAATATGGACTGAAATATTATCTTCAGCTAAACGTTCTGCAGCCTGAAGTGCAAAATGTACGCACAAACCATACGTGATAATCGTTAGATCTTCTCCTTCACGCTTCACATCCGCTTTACCGATTGGCAATACATAATCATCATCCGGAACTTCCCCTTTGATTAACCGATACGCTCGCTTATGCTCAAAGAATAACACGGGATCTTCATCGCGTACTGCCGCCTTCAACAAGCCTTTCGCATCGTAAGGAGTAGATGGGATGACAATTTTCAAACCAGGTGTCGAAGCGAACATCGATTCGACTGACTGCGAATGATATAAAGCTCCGTGAACGCCACCGCCAAAAGGTGCGCGAATGACGATAGGACAAGAGAAATCATTATTCGAACGATAACGAATTTTCGCTGCTTCCGAGACGATCTGATTGACCGCAGGCATAATAAAATCAGCAAACTGCATTTCTGCAATCGGACGCATACCATACATCGCAGCACCAATCGCCACACCGGCAATCGCGGATTCAGCGAGAGGCGTATCAAGCGAACGGTATTCACCGAACTGATCGTATAGCCCAGTTGTTGCTTTAAACACGCCGCCTTTACGGCCGACATCTTCCCCAAGTACGAATACTTGGTCGTCGCGTTCCATTTCTTCTTTCATTGCCAGGGTGATGGCATCTATAAATGAACGAACGGCCATTATGCTTCGCCTCCCTTTTCTTCATAGACGTAGCGTAGTGCGTGTTCCGGCTTCGCGTATTCCGCCAGTTCCGCATACTCTGTCGCTTCATCGACCTGCTTTTGCACTCGTTCTTCTATTTCATCATACTTTTCATCCGTCAAGACATTAACTTCTTTCAGATAATGAATGAAGGACAATAACGGATCTTGTTTCCTTTCGTCCTCAAGCTCTGCTGCATCACGATATTGACGTTGATCATCATCTGAAGAGTGTGCAGTCAGTCGATAACATACCGCTTCGACTAATGTCGGACCCTCTCCGTTTCTAGCACGGTCTGCCGCTTTTTTTACCACTTCATACACGGTCAACGGATCTCTTCCGTCTACCGTGTAGCCTGGCATACCGTAACCGATTGCACGATCGGAGACATTCTCACATGCCATTTGTTTATCAAGAGGTACGGAGATTGCATATTTATTATTTTCCACCATAATCACTGTCGGTAATTTATGCACACCGGCAAAGTTCATGCCTTCATGGAAGTCTCCCTGATTGGAAGAACCTTCTCCAAGAGTCACGAACGTGATGAAGTCTTCTTTATTCATTTTCGCGGCTAGTGCTACACCGACAGCATGTGGTAATTGCGTTGTAACAGGTGAAGATCCTGTCAAGATACGATTCTTGCGTTGGCCAAAGTGACCTGGCATCTGCCGTCCACCGGAGTTCGGGTCTTCCGCCTTGGCAAAAGCCGATAACATCAAATCTTTCGGCGTCATACCGAAATGTAAGACAACTCCCATATCTCGGTAATACGGTGCGATCCAGTCCTTTTCGTTATTCAGAGCGAATGAAGCCCCTACCTGTGCGGCTTCCTGTCCTTGACAGGAGATGACGAACGGAATTTTCCCCGCACGGTTCAGCAACCACATTCTCTCATCTAAACGACGTGCCATCAGCATCGTCTCGTACATCTGCAACACATCTTCATCTGTCAAACCCAATTCAATATGCCGATTACTCATTCCATTTCCTCCTTTACATGTGAATGGCTAGCCCATCAACCGCTAATGCCGCTTCACTGAACGCTTCAGATAATGTCGGGTGAGGATGAATTGCCGAAGATATTTCCCAAGGAATTGCATTCATCACCATCGCCAAGCCCGCTTCAGAAATTAGATCTGTTACGTGCGACCCCATCATATGGACACCGATAATATCATCCGTCTGCTGATTCACAATGATTTTCACGAATCCATCTGCATGACCATTAACTAATGCCTTACCATTCGCCTTGAACGGGAATTTGCCGATCTTCACATCAAACCCACGATCTTTCGCTTGTTGCTCCGTCACGCCAACTGCCGCTGTTTCCGGGTAGGAGTAAACACAACGTGGTACTAGATCGTAATCAATTGGATCTACCTGTTTTCCTGCTATATGTTCGATCGCATGCAATCCTTCGTGTTCCGCTACATGCGCCAATTGAAGGCCACCGATCACATCACCAATTGCATATATATGATCATCTTTTGTTTGATAATGATTGTTCGTTTGAATCGAGCCCTTTTCGACTTGGATATCGGTGTTTTGTAAACCGATATCATCGATCACCGGAGCGCGTCCCACTGACACCATCATCTTCTCGCTCGTGATGGACTGTTCTTCATCACCTAGCTTATAAGAAATCGTGACCTCACTATCGTTTTTCTGCAATGACTCCGTCAAGATTTCTGCACCTAATATGAATTTCACACCACGTTTTTCGAGCGCTTTATGCATCGCAACAGCTACTTCACGATCTTCTGTAGCCAATATCTGCTCCAGACGATCCATGACTGTCACATCTACGCCGAAATCTACTAGCATGGAAGCCCATTCGATGCCGATCACACCGCCACCAATAATCGTAATTGAAGATGGAAGCGCATTCATTAGTAGAGCTCCGTCGGATGTCATTACAGACTTTTCATCTACTTCGAGTCCAGGTAATGATCTTGGTTTTGATCCAGTAGCAATCACGAGATTTTTCAGAATCAATATTTCATTTTCATTACCGTTGTCCATTTCCACGGAAATAGTTCCAGGCATTGGAGAGAATATAGAAGCCCCTAGTATTCTACCCGTCCCATGATAGACGTCGATTTTACCTTTTTTCATTAATCCTTCAATACCTGCATGCAATTGATCGACAATTTTACCTTTACGTTTTTGTACTTGTGAGAAATCCAATGAGACATCTCCCGTATTCACGCCGAATTCATTCGCTTCTTGACGTGTTACGCGATAGACTTCCGCACTTTTTAGCATAGCTTTACTTGGGATACACCCGCTATGCAAACACGTACCGCCCAGTTTGGACTTCTCTACAATTGCTGTTGTCAAACCTAATTGAGCCGCGCGAATGGCTGCTACATATCCGCCAGTACCGCCACCTAAAATCACTACGTCATATTCTTTACTCAACGTAAAGGACTCCTTTCACTTACAGTAGTCAAATAAATGTAGACAGGCGAGTGTAGCGGTGGACAGGTACACCCTGCCTACCGCTATGACGCATCTACTAGATTATTATTTTGATATAATACTTTTTTCATTTCGCAAGAATGTACTTCTCGTTGCGCCAACTCTTGCAATGCGCTCTTCCGCCAAGCGATCGGCAGCCTGATAGGATGGAATGCCGTCTCGTTTTGAGATAGCGAAAATCTTTAGGATCGTGTCGTAAATACCTTCTACGCGCTTCAGTGCACGTGCTTCATTGTAACCAATCAATTCGTCAGCCACATTAATTACTCCGCCTGAGTTGATCACGTAGTCTGGAGCGTAGACGATACCCATTTCATGCAAGCGATTGCCATGTTCAGGTTCCTTCAATTGGTTATTGGCAGAACCCGCAACGACTTTTACTTTCAATTGAGGAATCGTTTCGTCATTGATTACTGCACCGAGAGCACATGGAGCAAAGATGTCCGCTTCTTGTGAGTAAATCTCGTCCGTCTCAACAGCCGTTGCTCCGAATGCCTCTACTGCACGCTGGACTGCCGCTTTATTGATATCCGTAACAATCAATTTTGCGCCTTCTTCATGTAAGTACTCACAAAGTGTGTACGCAACATTTCCAACGCCTTGAACCGCTATAGTTTTATCTTTAAGTGAATCATCACCGAATGCTTCTTTCGCAGCGGCTTTCATTCCTTTGTAGATACCAAGTGCAGTAACCGGGGAAGGATTTCCTGACGTACCTTCACCTGAAGAGATACCCGTAACAAAATTTGTTTCCAAATGGATTAAGTCCATATCGTATTCAGTAGTCCCAACGTCTTCCGCTGTAATATAGCGTCCGTTTAGCCCCTCTATGTAACGACCTAATGCTCTGAACAGCTCATCGTTCTTATCCGTTTTCGGATCGCCAATAATGACTGTTTTTCCACCGCCAAGGTTTAAACCTGCTGCAGCGTTTTTGTATGTCATGCCTTTAGCCAGTCGCAATGCATCTTCAATCGCATCTTCTTCGCTAGCATACGTCCACATGCGTGCGCCACCAAGTGCTGGCCCAAGTGTTGTGTCGTGAATTGCAATAACCGCTTTCAATCCCGATGTCTTGTCATAACAAAGCACCAGTTGCTCATAGTCGTGATCTTCCATGTACGTAAACAATTCCATTTGTATCCCTCCAGGCTAGTAAAAGATTCATAAAGTTTCATGCGTATGGTATTGATTCTAAATTTCCTACGACAAAAATGCAAATTTGACACATTTTGGTCATTATTTCTGTAGGTGTTTTGCAAACAATCTACCTATATCGTACATGATGGCAGAGTCCTTGACAATCCATGACCACACGGTAAAATTAAATAGGTAAGGGGTTGAATGATATGATACGTCTTGCTGCGTTTATTGTACTGTTGATTCCAGGGATTGCAGCGGCTCTGGGAATAAAATTAATGCGCGATTCATTGTTCGGACATCTTTTTCCGCCATTTCCATTCATCTGGATGCAGTTTTTAGGCGGTTTTATACTGTTCGCCGGAGGTCTTGGATTCTTTGCGGGCTTTTTATTACGCCGAGACCGCAGAACTGGACGAGCAGCTGACAGATTTAAAAAAGATTTGAAATAAAAGGGCCAAGGTGCACTACCTTGATCCTTTTATTTTTTTGCGTACACGCTTCGGATAATCCGTTATCCAACCTGTCACCTCGGGTGTAGTGCATAAAATAGATTCTGCACCGGTTACCCCATACATTCGTAATATCTTACCACTTTCTAGCAGATGTCTCTTAAACGGCTCTTTCCACAACCTTTTGTGAAAATGAAATGCATCGACATCATACGAATCAAGATTCTGCCAGTCGGTCGATTTTTTTCTAAGCAATAATGCGGTTTCCATGTCAGGATTCAATTCCTTTACCATACACAACGTCTCATAATCGAATGAAGAGAGATGTACGTCAGATAACGGTTCTACGTAATGCAAGATTTGCTCAAGTGCAACCATCTGCCCATAAACCGTTTCCTTTAATTCGACATTAAGCGCCAAATTATGTTCAGAACAGAAAGTAACTACATCAAATAAGAGCGGGATGGGATGGCCAAACATTCGCCTGTATCTGCTTTTACCTATTTTAATCTGTTGCAGTTCCTGTGATGTCAATTGATCAATGCGCTGATCAATTCCAGCGAGACGTGCTAAATCATTATCATGAATAACAACTAGTTGTCCGTCGCTCGTTTGCTGGACATCCAACTCGATTCCATCCGCACCTTTTTGTAGAGCCCCTAAAAATGCACGCATCGTATTTTCAAAGTAGTTGCCAGACGCGCCACGATGGGCAAATATTTTACTGTCAGACATTTAATACTCCTTCGCTGGTTATTTCGAAAACGCCTTTCGTTACACGACTCAACATGCTAGTTTTATTGCCTATTACGATCTGGACACCGGGGTGTGCTTCACGTGTGATTTCAATTTTCGGCGTGCTAGCTACTTGCACAAGTTGCAATTTATTTTTAATCGTCTGATCCAGCGATACAATTTCTTGCTGTTTTACCTGCAATGTCTTTTCTAGCCTATCCAACTGGCCTGCAGGAAGACTCGCTTTTATACTCGCCATTTCATCAAATGTCAACTCAATTTTCTTCAGCTCCGCGTGCTCCGCTTTGAGTTTTTCTGCAAGTTGCTGAATTTCTTCGAGCTCCATTTCTTTATTGACTCCTTTGACGATCAGTTTCGTCAGACGTTCATGACTATTGCCGGCCGTTGCACATACGATGGAAAACATTGCTTCTGCAACACCACCGATGATCCGACCTTTATGTTGATCAATACAAATATGATCGCCGTATAATTCAGATCCAAGTGAATAGAGGCCGATGTTCACTCGTTCCCCATAGATTTTGCAATTATTCGCATGTTTTACAAATACATTCTTTTTCGCCTTGATAATAGTTTCTCCTCCACCAAATACGCCACCTTTAATATAGACATCGCCTTCTTCGGAATAGATTTCCTTGGCGTTTGTCACACCTTCTTTTCCTTCGATGGAAATATCCCCTGTCGCATTGACTGAGAAGCCCGCCAAAACCGTTCCCATTACACGCACTGATCCATCAAATGTAATGGATCCGGTTTTCGTGCCGACGTCGTCGGGAATGATCAATTGCTTTCCAACACTAATTGCTCCGTTCAGTTCCTCAAGTGCACCGCCATGCAAAGCACGTAAGACCGTTTTGCCCTCTTCCTCAAACTCCCCAACAGATTTTCGATCATACACTAATTTACTATCCTCGCCTTTTTTAGCTGCTATCGGTTCACCAAAGACGTTATATCCTTCTAATCCTTCTTTAGCAGGCGTCTTCTCACCTAACCAATCACCTTTCACAATCGGTGTCACGAAATTCAATTCATAGTGATCGACAGAACCATCATCCCGAAGACTAGGTTTACGATCCGGCATCGCAATATACTCAACCCGTGCATTTTCTCCTTTGACAGGCTCTTTGCCTACCGAAATGATGATTGGATTACTTGGTAGATATGGTATGCTAAACAGTTTTTCTTTATCATATTGTACTTCTCTTTGGTCGAGTATTGCTTCCGCCTGTTTCAGGAACTGCTCTTTATTTGCAAGAAACTCTTCATTTGTTGCATGAATATACAATTCTACCTTCATTTTGCTAGGTGATATATATACTTCACAAGGAGCGGAGTACGAACCGATAGGATGCTGGCCTTCCGTCTGAAGAGCTTTCATTAACTCCTTGAATGAATTCAGTTTTAATCTAGGAATATCAGAAGCCAGTGTGTCAAATGACTTGAGCGGATATCCTACTTCCTTAGTGTTCATTATAATTTTGTTATTTTCTTCCAGAAGTTCAAAATATTCATTTTCAATTAACAACGAAATCCCTCCCTCTTTCATTACTAGTATAGAAGACTACAACGCACTTGAGATAGCTATTATGTAATTACACTGCATAAATAAGCATTTTCTCACAGCGTTCTCCGATGTTCTTAAGCATCGAAGTAAATACTGACTTTATTCCTATCTTTCGTCTACTGCATTAACTTCATCTTGAATTGTTGTGTGAGCGTATTTACGTTCAAAATCAAGTGAGAAGTTATTATGTATTGAGCGGTTAGATAAACTGTATGAGCGCTTAGAGCTGAGTATAGAGCGGATTAGGGTGAGATATGAGCGCTTATGGCAAGGTATGAGCGATTGCAGAGAAAGTATGAGCGATTGCAGAGAAAGTATGAGCGCTTACACGAATGAATGAGCGCAACCAAATTTGCAATCGCTAGTTATTCCCCTTTTTAACCGATAAATGAAACATCGCGCGACTTCGTCAGAACGCGTTGACCTAGACTGTCAGTCCCCAGCGTATCCAATGTCATCCTTCCCTATCTACAAACGAAAACCAACTAATACACCCGATTAGTTGGTTTGTCGTAAACTCTCTATCCATTTATCACTTCAATCAGCTCACCATATGCTCCAAACGGATTTTATCCGCAATCATCGCAATAAATTCACTATTCGTCGGCTTACTCTTCAAATGATGCACTGTATAACCGAACGTTTTTGAAATTAAATCGTAATTTCCACGGTTCCACGCCACCTCAATCGCATGGCGAATTGCACGTTCCACACGGGATGGTGTCGTATTATACTTCTTTGCAATATCCGGGTACAGAATCTTCGTGACCGAACCGAGCAACTCCACATCACTATAGACCATCTGAATTCCTTCACGTAAAAACGCATAGCCTTTAATATGAGCAGGCACGCCGATTTCTTTGATCATTGACGTAATCGCTGTATCGAGTACTTTCTGAGTAACGACACCTGTCTGCTGTGTGGACTCCTGTACGACAAACGAAGGCGTTGTATTTTTTGGTTTTCCTGCAGCTTTAAAAATTTGTCCGATCAAGCGGTCGAATTCAAACGGCTTCAACATAAAGTACGAAGCACCAAGATTTGCGGCTTGTGACATGACGTTTTCCTGTCCGAAAGCCGTCAACATCATGATTTGCATATCCCCCATTTTATTCGTTTCATTCAGCGTCTCTAATACCCCAATCCCGTCAAGATGCGGCATAATAATATCCAACAATAAAATATCCGGACGCTCTTCTTCTAGCATCGTCAAGCATACTTGCCCATTATTCGCTGTCCAAATTACTTCTATTTCGTCGTGCTTTTCAAAATAAGACATCATCGTTTTCACAAGTTCTTTATTATCGTCAGCAATTGCTACCTTCACATTTTCCATAACCCATTCCCCCTGATATAATATCGACGATCCACTTCTTTTTCCCGCTGTTTCTCTCCTATTATCGTAAGTCATCTATTTGCCAAATTCTACATTTACTTATTTTTTTATGTAAAATGATACTTCCGAACGATGCTTTCTACCTATTTCGACTTTTTTCCCTTTTCTTTGTATCGAACACCTATACTAAAAAGCAACCTGTGCTTTCGCACAGGTTGCTCTTTCACTTCTCATTCGTTCTCATCGTTTCCACGAAAAGCGCAGCCCCTTTTTCGGGCTCGTCCACGAACATATGCGTAATAGCACCGACAAACTTACCATTTTGGATCACAGGACTCCCGCTCATGCCTTGTAAGATCCCGCCCGTCTTACTCAACAGTTTCTGGTCCGTTAATAGGATGTGGAATTGTTCTTCTTCTATCTTCGTAATTTGGATGGTGAATTTCTCTACAGTAGAACCTTCTACCGTGGTGTAAATTTCTGCAGGTCCGATCGTCAATTCAAACGGTTGCATAATTTCAAGAGGTTCAGCCAACACTTTATTATAGGAATTCTTCCAATGACCAAATATTCCATACACATTATTGATTTGAATATTCCCAAGAAATTTATTCTGATCAATAATGGAGGAAATTTTATAACCTGGAATTCCTGGAGAGCTCTTCTTGATTTGGCTGATTTCAGATAAATAAATAGCTCCTTTTTCAAAAGATGGAGCAGACTGCAACGTACTATCAATGATCTGGTGCCCTAGTGCACCATACGTGCCGCTTTCTGGGTCGACATATGTCAATGTCCCGGTACCTTCCGTTCTATCCTTTAGGAAGGGCGTGACGCGCTTAATGAGCGACCCATCTGCTTGAATAGTTTCGTGCTTCCCATTACGCAAAATGTCGAGCATCATCGTAGCGCTGTCTTTTTGCAAGGCACGTTCGAAATGAACAAGTTGCTTTGTTTCCGTACCGTTCAACTGGCGAATTATATCCCCTTTTTTTAGCCATTCCTGCTGATCCACCTTGACGTCAGTTGTCACATAAATACCACTTAAATCCATTTGAATACCGATGGAGTCACCCATCGGAATGAGTGTTTCTTCTTTTGCTAATGAAATTCCAGGCACAAGGCAGAGCATCAGGACAAGCGCTAAAAGCGTTTTAAAAGATTTATTCCATCCCATGTTTCACCTCCTCAACGAAAGATACCTTTGGTATGTCCTTTCGAGGAGAAAGTATGAAAGGGTAAAATAAACAGTGCCAATTCCCATGGAAAACGTTGTGAATTCATACTTTATTTACGGAATTCCTGCTTACGTTGATCAGCTAGAAGCAAAAGTTCTTCGGCATGCTGAAGCGTCAACGTAGTAATTTCTGCACCGGAAAGCATGCGAGATAATTCTTCCGTACGTTCTGTTTTCATAACATCATGAATCGCGGTAGTTGTTCGTCCATCATGCACTTCTTTTTTAATAAGATAATGATGATCTGCCATTGCAGCCACTTGCGGTAAATGCGAAATACATAACACTTGTGAATGACTGGAGATCATGGATATCTTTTCCGCAATGGACTGTGCTACGCGTCCACTGACTCCGGTATCCACTTCATCGAAAATAATCGATGTAACACCTTGATGTTGAGAGAAAATCGTTTTCAACGCCAGCATCATTCGAGATAATTCGCCACCAGACGCCACTCGTACCAACGGCTTAAGCGGTTCACCCAAGTTTGTGGAAATCATAAATACGACTTCATCAAATCCATTGGCATCAAATTGTCGAGGTTGCTTTTGGTGAATTTGTACTTTGAATGTGGCCTTTTCCATATATAACTGCTTTAACTGCTTTTCAATCCCTTTTTCGAGAGACAGTGCCGCTTTTTTACGGATAATCGATAATTCATTCGCTTCTATTTCAAGATCTTCTACGTATTGTGCCAATAATTCTTGGTTTTGATGCAATCTTTCGTCACGATTGACAAGTTGATCGAGTGCATCAGCAATTTTATCGCGATAAATTAAAATATCTTCAAGCGATTTTCCGTATTTTCGTTTCAATGTCAAAAATAACGCTAACCGATCTTCGACAAATTCCAATCGATCTGGCTGGAATTCCATACCATCGATCATCCTTTTTAAATCATGCGAAACATCTTGAAGCGCATAAAAGGAAGAATTCACTGTTTCAGACATCGTTTTCAGCTCTTCATCAATCGAAGCAGCTTCTTCGAGATCGCTCATCGAATTGCCAACCCAATCGAGTCCATGCGACTCTAGAGACAATGCTTCATATGAAGTATTCAAGCGATCAAATAACCGATTAAAATGTTGAAGCTTTACAAGTTCAGACTCCAATTCTTCTTCTTCACCGACCTTCAAATTCGCTGCATCGATTTCTTCCAATTGGAATTTGTATAAATCAATTTTCTGCGCAATTTGCTGTTCATCTTGAGTTTTAGCCGCAATGAGTTGCTGGAGTTTTTTATATTTATCATATAACTCGGTATACGTCGACATCGCACGTTCAATCGGCTCACCTATAAAGAAATCTAGCAAATGAATATGACGCTTTTCGTTCATTAACTCCTGATTTTCGTGCTGACCATGGATATCGATTAGCAAGGCGCCAATCTCACGCAATATAGCAATTGTTACAAGTTTACCATTGACGCGGCAAACAGATTTCCCGCTGGCACTTATATCCCTGCGTAAAATCACAATGCCTTCTTCCGTATCAATACCAAATTCCGTCAACTTCTGCGTTACACTTTCAATATTTTTGTCGATTGTGAAAAGTCCTTGAAGCTCAGCTTTCTTCGCACCATGGCGAATGAATTCCTGTGAACCACGGCCGCCAGCGAGGAGCTGGACAGCATCAATAATAATTGACTTTCCAGCACCCGTTTCACCGGTCAGCACCGTTAGACCGTCGTCAAATGCGATTTCAAGTTGTTCAATAATAGCAAAGTTTTTAATCGAAAGTTCGCTTAACAAAGAAATCCTCACCTCGCTTATAGCATGGATAATATTTTATCTTTTACATATTCTGTCTGAGATTCTTCACGACAAATGATCAAACATGTATCGTCGCCACAAATCGTTCCGAGCATTTCATCCCAGTCTAAGTTGTCCACAAGCGATCCAACTGCCTGCGCATTACCGGGAAGCGTTTTCAACATAATAAAATGACTTGCACTGTCAATTCCCACAAACGCATCTTCCAACATACGCTTCAATTTCTCTTCCGTATTATAGCGATGGATAGGAGGTAGACTGTATTTATAATTGCCTGAAGGTGAAGGTACTTTGATCAAGTGCATTTCTTTAATATCACGCGAAACCGTTGCCTGCGTGACATCCGCACCGGCAGCTTTCAGACTCTCGACCAACTGATCCTGTGTTTCTATTTCATGGTTCGTAATAATTTCTCGAATACGTAGATGGCGTTGTCCTTTATTCAAATTTATTCACTCCGATTCTGTTGAGTCCCTAAACAAAATTATACTAATCATCTAAAAAACGCGCAACTCATTGCGCGTTATGTTAAATCATTATGTGCCTGTTTCACTAATTGCTTGAAATCTTCCGTTGTAAAATCAGCCACCGCTTCGTCCTCGGCTACTAAATAATACAAGAACTCAATATTGCCTTCTCCACCTGTAACTGGCGAATACGTAGCATTTTTAACGGAAAACCCTTCCGCCACTGCCATCGCAGCGATTTTTTCCAACACTTCAAGATGTATCGCTGGATCACGGACAATACCTTTTTTACCTACTTTATCTTTACCTGCTTCAAATTGAGGCTTCACTAGCGCCACCACTTGCCCACCTGGTACGATGATGTTCTTTAGTGCCGGTAAAATCAACGATAACGAAATGAATGAGACGTCAATTGTAGCGACTTCGGGTAATCCTTCCGTAAATAAATCAACGGTCGCATGACGAAAATTTTGTCGCTCCATCACTGTCACTTGTTCGTGCTGACGGATTTTCCAAGCGAGTTGATTATAGCCTACATCCAGTGCGTAACAATGTTTCGCACCATTTTGCAGTGCGCAATCCGTAAAGCCGCCTGTTGAAGCTCCAATATCAAGAACGATCTTTTCTTTCACAGAAATAGGAAAAGACAGTAACGCCTTTTCCAGTTTCAAGCCACCACGACTTACATATTTAATCGCAGGACCTTTTACAGTCAATGGGGCATCCACTGCAATTTTTTCCCCTGCTTTTTCTATTCTTGCCGTATCAGAGTAAACGAGCCCCGCCATGATGGATCGCTTAGCTTGTTCACGGGATTCTGTTAATCCGCGCTCTACTAGCAACAAATCCACTCTCTCTTTTTTCATAGATGTACTCATACTCTCGCTCTTTCTGCTGCTTGCTGAATAGCCGCTGCGGTAACTTCTGCTACGTGATCCGGTGTCATATGGATTTCAACGAGTAGTTTGTCGACACTACCGTGTTCAATGTAATCATCTGGAATACCGATTCTTTCGAAAATCGTACCCGTATGACCTACTTGTTCTGCATATTCCATCACGCCACTGCCGAATCCACCTGCAAGCACAGCTTCTTCAATTGTAATGATTGGTTTCCCTTTAGAAAATAGCTCATCCAATAAATTCGTGTCCATCGGCTTAATGAAACGCGCGTTGACAATCGCGACATTTTTGCCTTGTGATTTTAATTGTTCAGCAGCGGAGAACGCCATAGGAATCGTTGGGCCGAACGTCAAGATGGTTGCATCTTCACCTTCTTGCAATACTTCCCATGTGCCGATTGGAATTGTATGAAGCTCCTCATCCATTGGTACACCATATCCATTTCCACGTGGGAAACGAAGTGCAATCGGACCTTCATCATAATCAATAGCTGTCTTCACCATGTGTTGTCCTTCATTCTCATCTTTCGGCATCATAATGACCAAGTTCGGCAAATGACGCAAGAACGCAATGTCAAACACACCATGATGCGTTTCTCCATCGGCTCCTACAAGTCCCGAGCGGTCAATACCGATAAAGACATTAAGTTTCTGACGCGTAATGTCATGTAACATTTGATCGTATGCACGCTGCAAGAATGTCGAATAAATCGCAAGGAATGGTTTCATCCCAGTTGCTGCAAGTCCCGCAGCCATAGTCGTCGCATGTTGTTCCGCAATTCCTACATCAAAGAAACGATCTGGGAATTCTGCTGCGAATGATTCGAGTTTTGATCCTACCGGCATAGCAGGCGTAATCGCGACAATACGTCGGTCATTTCTCGCAAGCTTGCGTACCGTTTCAGAAACTAAAGCACTCCAAGCAGGGCCTTTCACAGGAGATTTCACAAAATCTCCAGTTTCAATCTTATAAGGACCTGTACCATGCCATGTACCAATTTTATCTAACTCGGCAGGGCTATAGCCTTTACCTTTTTTCGTAATTACATGAAGTAATACCGGCCCTTCCATTTTTTTTGCGTATTGCAGCGAACGCTCCAACTCTACAAAGTCATGGCCGTCAATCGGACCTAAATATGTGAACCCAAGCTCCTCAAAGAAGACGCCGTTCACTACCAAATATTTCAAACTGTCTTTCACACGTTCTGCAGCCGTCGCGACTCTACCGCCGACTGCTGGAATTTTACGTAGAAGGAATTCTAGTTCATCTTTCACATTATTGTACTTTCCAGCCGTCCGTAATTTCCCAAGAATCGAGTGCAATGCACCAACATTCGGGGCAATAGACATTTCATTGTCATTTAGAATGACTGTAATATTCGTCTTTTCGTGTCCGATATGGTTCAATGCTTCGAGTGCCATACCGCCCGTCAACGCACCATCGCCAATGATCGGAATGACAAAACTTTTTTCCTTTTTAATATCTCGTGCAACAGCCATTCCCATAGCCGCTGACAAAGATGTTGAACTATGGCCGGTTTCCCATACATCGTGTATGCTCTCTGCCATCTTCGGAAATCCGCTCAATCCTTTATATTTTCTAAGAGTATCGAACTCGCCGGCTCGGCCTGTAAGAATTTTATGGACATATGACTGATGCCCTACATCCCATAAAAATTTATCGGTTGGACTGTCGAAGAATTTATGCAAAGCAATCGTCAATTCGACAACACCCAGATTCGGTCCGATATGCCCGCCAGTAACCGATAAATTTTCAATTAGAAAATGACGTATATCTGCCGCCAGTGACTCTAACTGTTCTTTATCGAGCTCTTTTATAAAAGATGGATTGGTAATCTTTGTTAGATCCATCATGATCACACACCTTCATCAAGTAAGTAGGTCTTTCTATTTGTACGTCGCACTTTTTCTTGTTTATTAGACAAAGTAGTTGCTGTTTGTTTTCTACATTATAACAGTAACAACGTGCGACACAAATATAACGGTTCCAAATTACATATTTCGCTCAATAATGTAATCTGCTAACAATTGCAACATAGACTCCCCTAAGCCGATGGACTGTAACGCATGGATTGCTTCTTCATGACGTGCTTGTAATTGCTCTCGAGCCCCGTCTAATCCAAGCAATGAAGGATACGTTGACTTTTCGCTTGAAGTATCACTATTTGCTGGTTTGCCGAGCTGCTCAGTAGTTGCTGTCACATCCAAAATGTCATCTTGGATTTGGAACGCCAACCCAATGTTGTGAGAGAATCGGCGAAGTTGCTCGCGCTGTTCATCCGAAGCCTCTGCTAGCACAGCACCCGCTTCAATACAGTATGAGAGTAGCGCGCCCGTTTTATGAATATGAACTTCTTCCAATTCTGCTAAAGGCAATAATTTCTGTTCGCCTTTCATATCGAGGACCTGGCCTTTGACCATCCCTTGTGCGCCCGACGCTCTCGCCAGTAATCCGACGAGTTCAATCGCTGCTGCCGGTGGTGTTTCTTGAAGATCTGCGAGCGCTTGGAATGCCATTGCCTGCATTGCATCTCCTGAAAGCGTCGCCACATCTTCACCGTACACTTTATGATTAGTAGGTTTCCCTCTTCTAAAATCATCGTCATCCATGCACGGTAGATCGTCGTGGATCAATGAATATGTATGTATCAATTCAACAGAAGACGCGACTTTTAACGCATCAGCCGAATCCTTTTTCATATCAAATAAAACGGCCAAAACCAATAACGGACGAATCCGTTTGCCGCCCGCTTCTACGGAATACATCATGGATTCGTGCAAAACGTCTGGAATATCAGACTTCGCTAGTTGGTTTTTCAGTTCACGTTCAATTTCAGGAATCATATCATCAACAAACGCCTGTAACTTTTCATTCATTCGGCTCACCTGCTGTCGGATCAAATGAGGATTCGTTACCCTCTTGATCAATCATGCGAATCAATTGTTTTTCTGCGTTCTGTAATTTTTTCTGACAGTAGGCTGAGAGCTCCATCCCTTGTTTATACAATGTGATCGTATCATCCAAAGGCGCTTCTCCAGCCTCCAACTTCTGTACAATTTCTTCTAACTGGTGCATTGCCTGCTCGAATTGCATATTTTTATCTTCTGCCATCCTTACTCGACCTCCTTTGGAATGATTCCTTCTACTAAAGTGGTAATAGACCCATCTGCTAATTGAAGCGTCACTCGATCTCCGTTGGCTACATCTTTTATGGATTTAATCACTTCATCATCTTTATAACCGATTGAAAAGCCTCTTTCCATTACTTGTAACGGATTCAAGGCTTGCATCATGCGCATCAGCGAAACAAAATGTTGCTGACGTTGTTTAATGGTGTGCTCTGCAGCACGATGTAAACGCATTTCCAGTTGTTTCGTCTGTTGTTGTTCCAGCTGAATGCGTCGAATTGGTGTGTAGTACTGAAAACCAGCATATACACGATCGAAGTTCATCCGTTTCCCTTGAATGACTGCCTCACTGCCGCGTTGCAATCGATCTTCGAGGTTGTCAAGCTTCTCAATAAACGGTCGATATAATCGTTCCGGATATTGTAGCGGATAGGCAGCTTGAGCCGTTTCTAAACGCTTGTTCAACTGTTTAATCAAGGTCTGTACCGCTAGATAGATCGAACGCTGCTGATTTTTCAAGTGTTGGAATAATTGAAGCTGATCCGGCACGGCCATTTCTGCTGCTGCAGTCGGCGTCGGCGCACGTAAATCCGCCACAAAATCCGCGATCGTCGTATCGGTTTCATGACCAACTGCACTGATAATCGGAATCCGACTTGAGAAGATAGCACGGGCTACGTCTTCTTCATTGAATGCCCACAAATCTTCAATGGAACCCCCGCCTCGACCAACAATCAATACATCGACATTTGCCATTTCATTCGCTTGTTCAATCGCTTTTACAATTGAAGGAACTGCCGTGCGTCCTTGCACGAGAGCCGGGAACAAATGCATCTCCGCCATTGGAAAGCGCCGGTTAATTGTGGAGTACATATCACGCAGCGCGGCACCCGATTCAGCTGTAATGAGACCGATTCGTTGTGGTACTTGCGGAATAGATTGCTTAAATCTTTCTTCAAACAATCCTTCTTGCTGAAGCTTCTTTTTCAACTGTTCAAAAGCTAGATACAGCGCCCCTATACCGTCCGGCTCCATTGTTTGTACGTAGAGCTGGTAGGATCCTGCCGTTTCAAACACGGTCACATCACCTGTAATCAGTACATTCATACCGTTTTCAGGTTTAAATTGAAGTGTATTGGAACGGGAGCGGAACATGGCCGCCTGAATTCTCGTCTTATCGTCTTTCAAAGTAAAATAAATATGTCCGGACGGATGCAGCTTAACGTTCGACAGTTCTCCTTTTACATAAACATTTCGTAAATGTGGATCTGCGTCAAATTTACGTTTGACATATTTCGTTAGCGCTTGAACGGTTAAAAAAGTTTGATTGGACATGTTTCCGTCACCTGCCCTTTTATGTATAGAGAGGCGCTCATGAAGAGCGTCTCTCGTTTAGAATCACTTATTTTGCATACGTGCCTTTAATTTATTCTCCGCACTTTCGACAGTATTTTTCAATAGCATCGTAATCGTCATTGGACCTACTCCACCTGGTACAGGTGTAATAGCACTAGCCTGCTTCTCAGCTGATTCATAATCAACATCTCCACATAGCTTACCATTTTCGTCACGGTTCATACCGACATCAATAACCACTGCGTCTTCTTTTATGTAGTCACCCGTAATGAATTTAGCTATACCAATTGCAACGATTAAAATATCTGCTTGTTGCGTGAATTTCTTCAAATCTTCCGTACGGGAATGACAATACGTCACCGTTGCATCTTTTTGTAATAAAAGTTGGCCCATCGGTTTCCCTACGATATTACTTCTACCGATAATCACCGCGTGCTTGCCTGCAATATCTACATTGGAACGCTCAAGTAACTGCATAATACCGTATGGTGTACATGGCAAGAATGTTTCTTGACCGATCAACATTTTCCCTACATTCATCGGATGGAATCCATCGACATCTTTTTCAGGGCTGATCGCGCGGATCACTTTGTTTTCATCAATATGTTTCGGTAATGGCAATTGCACCAAAATACCATCGATCGTATCATCTAGGTTGAGTTTCTCCACTTCAGCTAGAAGATCTTCTTCTGATACTGTTTCCGGCAATTTAGTAAGCACAGATTTCATACCTGCTTCCTTGCTGGATTTCTCTTTGTTTTTCACATACGTTTCAGATGCTGAGTTTTCCCCAACTAAAATAACAGCCAGTCCAGGTTGAACCCCTTGTGCGACTAAAGAAGCTACTTCTTCTTTTAATTCATTCCGGATTTCCTGTCCTATTGCTTTTCCATCAATCTTTTTACTAGACATGATTTTCCCACCAAACTTTTTTTATTTGTAATGAAAGTTGATCGAGCTCAAGCTTGCTACTAGTAGTGACGATTTCGGTTATTGGAATTTAGAAAGTACCCCATTAACAAAACGGCCTGACTTCTCGTCACCAAACGTCTTGCATAGCTCAATCGCTTCGTTCATGATGACCCGATTCGGAACTTCTTCGTTATAAAGGAGTTCATAGACAGCCAATCGTAATACTGTTCTTTCGATTTTTGGCAATCTATCGATGGTCCAGTTTTCCAATTTATTTGTGATTTCACTGTCGACTTCTGTCAGGTGTTCCGCTGTGCCTCGCACTAGTTGTTCGTAAAATGAATCCAGTGGTGTTTCCACGATATAACCCATCGCTTCGTCCACGTTCATCTCACTATTGTCCAGCTGAAACAGTGTTTGAATTGCTTTTTCACGTGCTTCTCGTCGTTTCATAATTGTTATCTCCTCTACCGCTCATCTTCAAAACCTAATGATAGCACAAAACGCAGGAAAAGAACTAGTGGAATCAAGCGATTTTATGTCATCAGTTTACATTTTCGATCAAGATGTTCATAAATACTTGAGTAGTTGATAGCTGGTGAGGATGGATGCACCGTTGAATGATGTTCCTCGCTGACACTTTCCGATACGACTTAGCACTGTTGATCAACTTTTATTGCAGTTTGAAGTGCTTGTCGTAGATAACTGCTTAGAACTGAAGTAGGTTGCGCTCATACATTCGTCTAAGCGCTCATAGTCCATGCGCTCCCGCTCTATAGTCACCGCTAACCGCTCAATCAATGTCCGCAACCGCTCATAACTTTACGCGAATGGCTCTACCACCGCTTGTAACCGCTCAATGCCCGCCCCACCTCTAATGGTCCTAACGTATTTCTCGAAGTTCCCTAACAAAAAAACCGAAAACAAACCTACTAAAAGGTTTGTCTTCGGTTATACGCTCATTCAATAAGACCCGCTCAGTCTTCGAAATGAATGCCCGTTATGTGAACATTCACTTCATGCGTTTGAAGCGAAGTCATATTCAAAATCGCTTGGCGAATTTCGTTTTGAATCTTCGCCGCAATCGTAGGGATGGAATGGCCATACTCGATAATGCAATACACATCGATTTTTAGTCCTTCGTCTGCCCATTCGGTTTTCACACCTTTTCCGTACATCACTTTTCCCAACTTCTCCGCAACACCTGAAGCGAAATTCCCTTGGGTAGCAATCACTCCGTTTACTTCTGACGTGGCGATGCCAATGATGACTTCGAGTACTTCAGGTGCGAGTTGGACTCGTCCGAGTGCAGCATCTCCAGACGGTGTCATTCCGACAAACGATGCATTTGTTTTATCAGCCATTACACTTCACCTCCAATTATTTCATGACATCGTACTTTTCTAAGAACTTTGTATCAAAATCACCAGACTGGAATATTTCGTCGTCCATTAAGTTCGCGTGGAAAGGAATCGTTGTATGGACGCCTTCCACTACGAACTCATCCAATGCACGTTTCATCCGAGCGACCGCTTGCTCACGCGTATCCGCATGAACGATCAGCTTTGCGACCATTGAGTCGTAAAACGGTGGAATCGTATAGCCTGGGTACACTGCTGAGTCAACACGTACGCCAAAGCCGCCTGGAGGCAGATACATTGTCACTTTACCGGGTGATGGCATGAAATTCTTTTCCGGATTTTCTGCGTTGATCCGGCATTCAATAGACCAGCCATTGAATTGAATATCTTCTTGTTTAAACGCTAATTCTTCGCCTGCTGCTACTTTTAGCTGTTGTTGAATCAAATCGATCCCTGTGATCATTTCTGTTACAGGATGTTCCACTTGAATTCGTGTATTCATTTCCATGAAGTAGAACTTTTGATTAATATGATCAAAAATGAATTCTACAGTACCTGCACCACGATAATTACAAGCTTTAGCCGCTTTAACAGCCGCTTCACCCATTTCCGAGCGTAGTTCAGGACTCAACGCAGGAGATGGAGCTTCCTCGACAAGTTTTTGCATACGGCGTTGGATAGAACAATCACGCTCACCTAAATGAATCGCGTTGCCATACTTGTCCGCAAGCACTTGTACTTCTACGTGACGGAATACTTCGATATATTTCTCAATATAGACGCCTGGGTTACCGAATGCCGCAGCCGCTTCTTTTTGAGTGATTTTAACGCCTTTAACTAACTCGTCTTCATCACGCGCTACACGAATCCCTTTACCACCACCACCAGCTGTTGCTTTGATGATCACGGGGAATCCAAGTTCTTTTGCAATTTCAAGTGCATGGTCTGCGTCATCTACAATGCCGTCAGAACCAGGAACGATCGGAACTCCTGCAGACGCCATTGTATTACGCGCAACGTCTTTGGTACCCATTTTGGAAATGGCCGCTGCAGTTGGCCCGATGAATTCGATATTTACTTCTTCACAAAGTTCTGCGAAGCTCGCGTTCTCTGCAAGGAAACCATAACCAGGATGGATCCCGTCACAGTCAGTTGCTTTTGCAGCACTGATGACGTTTGAGAAGTTCAGATAACTGTCAGTCGATAGACGTGGTCCGATGCAAACTGCTTCGTCTGCTAGTTGAACGTGTAGGGCCTCTGCATCTGCTTCAGAATAGACAGCTACAGTTTTAATACCCATTTCTTTACACGCACGAATAATTCGTACGGCAATTTCTCCACGATTTGCAATTAATACTTTTTTCATTAGATACTCCCCCTTAGTTTTCTCTAACAAGGAATAAAGGCTGTCCGTATTCCACAAGTTGACCGTCTTGTACTAAGATTTCAACGATTTCACCATTCACTTCTGATTCAATTTCATTGAATAGTTTCATTGCTTCTACGATACAAACGATGGATTCAGCTGTCACTTTATCACCTTTTTTAACGTATGCTTCTGCGTCCGGTGATGAAGCCTTATAATATGTTCCAACCATAGGGGAAGTAATTTTGTGTAGTGTTTCGTCAGTCACCACTTCAGCTGCTGGAGCTTCTGGTACCGCTGTTGGAGCTGGAGCTGCTACCGCCGCAGGTGCTACTGGAGCTGGCGCTTGAACTGGAGTCGGTGCTGCTTGTGGTGTTTGTGGTGTTTCTGTAACCGTTGTCACGGCCTGTCCGTCATTTTTCTCTAGTTTAATCTTGCCACCATCTGATTCCAATGAGAACTTCTGGATGGATGATTGATCGATCAGCTTAATAATTTCTCTGATTTCTTGAATTTTCAACATATCTGATTCTCCTAACTAATTTTTCTTGCTACCATATTCTATGATAGTCGTTTTACAGTAAATATGGAATAGCAAAGACACAAATTATTCTATTATTCTTGAAAGATACTGTTTGTTTGCAAATTTTGTGACAATTTATTCAAAAAAACGCCAATGTGTTACCCTCAAGTATTATCAAGTTTACCCATTAGCGTAAAATATGAATGAAATCCTATAACTATTCCTACGTTTAATTTTTCTACGTAAAAAAAGGAAGCCACATGGACTTCCTTTTATCGTTATTCTTTTGTTTCTGCAAAATCTACTTTGACAGTTTGCGCGCCTTCCCAACTCGACATGACATACTGTGTTATTTCATCCGCCATTTTCGGTGAGTGGCTTTCATTCGATAATACAGTGACGTTGACACGATCGCCATCTCCACGTACAAACACCTCAGGATAACCAAGTGCTGCGATTTGCATCTCCATCAACGCTTCTGTGGAACTTACTTTTCGTAAATCAGCAATTTCATTAAAAATTTCATTTTTCTCTTCAGCGGAGAAATCAGAAGAAGTCATTTTTTCTGTCAACTGTTGCACCGTCTCACTGCGTTCGTTACGCACTTCCATACGCATATCCTGGAAAATATACGATTCAGCAAAGACCGGCTTCACTTCCTCCGACTTGCCTTCCTTTTCGAGTAGATTCGTTGCGTCCTTTGTTTCTTTCGTGAAGATCGCAATTCCGTCAAACGGCATCGGTGCTTCCTTCTTCACGTAGTAGATTGAAATCACTGCGACTAGACTGAGTAATGTTAAAAACCAAACTGTTCGTTTATTGGCTTTCATGTTGATTCCCCCTTTTCTTCATTTCCACGATGACGATACGATGTTCAGGCAATTGTAGGACGTTAGCTAAGAGTTGTGAAAGTCCGTTTCGCACAGCCGGATCCTCTGCTCCTTCCGCTACGACGAGCAACCCCTGCAAAGGTGATTGGCTCTTCCCAGCGGATGAAGCGGAGAAATAATTGGCTAATGGGCTCTCTTCTTCCTTTTCATCGTAATGAAAATAAACCTTCACATTTCCTAGCCCTTCCATTTGTTCAAGTGTTTCTTCAAGTGTTGACAACATGCGCTTCTCTTCTTTTTTCTGTTTCTCCCCTCCTACATTCGCCGTACTGGTGATGTATAAAATGCTAAACACCATAACCATCAAACCGATCATGATCAATCGGGGTTTCCCTGTGGGCTTTTCCATAGTTCCATCACCATCTCAACGTGAATTGACTAAAACGAATTCTACATTTGCATAATATGTAGCGTCACAGTAACTTATGACTCGCGAATTGTAGAATATATTGCAAAATCCATATGCCAATCGCTACTTTACACAAAGGAATAAACAGTCTTTCCATCTCATAGCTCGCTAGCAATTGAATAATTAGAGCAAGGACTACCAAATTTGCCAGTCCCAATAAAAATACTTCCATACACTCGCCTCATTTCCCGAACGTCATGAGTTTAATGAACGTCACAATGAAAATCGTCGTATAGATGAAAGCGAATGTCAGCAAAAACGAAATGGCACATAACACAAACAACGTACGGCCAATATCGTCCAGTAACCCGCATACTTCCTTTTGCGAAAACGGTTCGATGATTGCCGCCGTCCACCTGAATAAAAAGGCAATACATAGAATCCTAACCGCCGGCAATAGCGCAACCGTCCAGATGGATACGAGCAGCCAAATACTCATATAAGCCGTGGCACCGGAAGAATAACGGCCGATCGATCCAAGTGTATCGGTCAACAATGAACCAATGACAGGAATATTATTCTTAATCAGCTCTTTTAACGGTTCATTCAAAGCTCCGTTCATCGTCCAAGACAACGCACCACCCGCTGTAATGAAAATGGAATACGCTGCAACCATGGCAGAAACAAACGCAAGCAATGACGTACGCAATAAATCCGCCATTCTCGTGAAAGCAATTTCCGGCACCAACCGCGTAAAGATGTCGAACAATAGCGCCGTCAATAGCACTGGCAACAGGAACTTATCTGCAAAAACGACAGCCCCTTGCGCAAATAACAACATAGCGGGTTGGAAATTCAAGACGCCAAACGTTGCACCGGATGCCAAAATCATCGCCGCAATTAACGGGTACATACCAAGGAATAAAGAAGCAATCGTATGTGTGATGACTTGGATCTGTTCGAAACTTTCCCTAGCCGGTTCAATTAACAACACTAAAATGAGGATAAGCAACAGAAACCTCGTCCACTTTTGAAACGCTGGAAGAAAGAAATCGACAAGAGAAGCAATGAGCAACATAATGAGCAACAAGAAAAATGGTCCGATGATACCCGCAATACTTTCCTGCAGAAAATTCAGCATAGATGCCTCGTCCATTCATTAATGTTAGGATTCGTTCACCAGGGAATGAACGCGTGAATCGTCTCGATCAATTGCGTGATATACGGCAGCCACAATGTCATAATGACTACTTTCATGCTGGTCTGAAACAGCTGCCCGTATGCCCCGTACCCCTCGTCTTTCATTTGAAGCGACAGAACCTCCGCTACATAATACAGACCTGCACTCACCACTAGCAGTGTGGCATAAGGCGACGGTAACTTATCCGTCAACGCTAACAATGTCGACCCGAAAGGTACAAGGACCGTGAACAGTACGTACACCGTGACCAGTAAGAATAGTGCGGTATACAGAATAGGATGCAGGGCAGGTGCAGCAAATGAAAGCAAAAGTAGCAAGAGATACACGACAAATAATTGAAAGAGAATTGCCATTTACATCGCCATGGATAGCCAGCTAAAGAATTCCGTGATCTCTGTGAAGAATATTCTGAGGAACATCAGCAACTCGATCGAGATGTACAGGTATGCTAAGAAAAATAGGAAAAATGAGAACTCCTTCTTGCCTGTTTGCTCGAAGAACACGTGAAGTACCCCTATCACCAATCCGACGCCGGCGATGCGCAATAAATCATTCAGTTCCATCCCGCTACGCCTCCTCCATAGTCCACTCTATGAAGCTTGGGTCGGAGATATGCAAAAATGTAAAAGTATAGAAGACATTGTGGATTGAAAGAGCTAGGGAGGAGTTGGTGTGGGGATTTCAAGGGCAAAGATGTGCTTCCAAGGAAAGCATTCCCAACTGGCGCTTCAACCCCCTCGTACTCTCCACTAACTTACTTTGTCTAAAGAATGTGCTTTTGACCTTAAACTTAATTCCACGCAAAAAAAGATGCCCCATTTCTGGGACACCCTTGATACGTATTTCATTATGCGCGGGAAACGTATTCCGCTTCTTCTGTGTTGATGATCAACATGTCACCTTGGTTAACAAAGAATGGCACCTGTACGACAACGCCAGTTTCCATCTTAGCTGGCTTAGAACCGCCACTAGCTGTGTCGCCTTTAATCCCAGGCTCTGTTTCAGCCACTTCAAGCGTAACTGTTACAGGCAATTCAACGCCCAGTACTTCTTCTTTATACGTGATAACATGCACTTCCATGTTCTCTTTCAAGAACTTCAGTTCATATTCAAGTTGCTTTTCAGATAGTTCGATCTGCTCGTATGATTCGTTATCCATAAATACGTGCATATCTCCGTCAGCATATAAATACTGCATTTTACGGTTGTCAATTTGTGCTTTCTCTACTTTTTCTCCCGCACGGAATGTCTTTTCATTGACGTTTCCTGAGCGAAGATTACGCAGTTTCGAACGAACGAATGCTGCACCTTTACCTGGTTTTACGTGTTGGAAATCCATAACACGCCAAATGTCACCATCAACTTCGATTGTTAGTCCTGTACGAAATTCGTTTACTGAAATCATTCGTATTCCTCCAATTTTAAGCGATTATAAAATAAGCAGTTCTTTAGTAGACTTTGTCAAACGTTCATTACCTGTTTCTGTGATCAGTATATCATCTTCAATACGCACGCCGCCTATACCAGGAAGATAGATTCCCGGTTCCACTGTTACTGCCATATTCGGTTCTAGCACTGTTTTAGAGCGGAACGATAAGGCTGGAGCTTCGTGAACTTCCATGCCGATCCCATGACCTGTTGAATGACCAAATGCTTCACCATAGCCTTTAGACTTGATATAGTCGCGTGTAATTGCGTCGGCTTCGATTCCTGTCATGCCAGGCTTGATCTGTTCTACACCCAGTTCTTGGGCGCGTAATGTGACTTCATAAATTTCACGAAGTTTAGCAGAAGGCTCACCGATCGCAACTGTTCTCGTAATATCAGAGATATACCCATTATAGAGGGCTCCGTAATCCATTGTAACTAAATCACCAGTCTCAATCACTTTATCAGATGCTACCCCATGTGGTAAAGCCCCTCTTTCACCAGAAGCGACAATTATGTCAAATGAAGAGGAAGTCGCGCCTTGTTTTCGCATGAAAAATTCCAATTCATTGGCGATTTCTAACTCCGTTTTACCCGCTTGAATGACCGAACAAATATAGACGAATGCCGCGTCTGCGATTGCTGCCGCTTGCTTTAATACTGTGATTTCTTCCGGTGTTTTGATTAAACGTAGCTTTTCTATTAAACCAGCGACAGGCACTAGTTTTGCTTTTACATGTTCATTATACACTTCAAACTGGCTGTAGCTAAGATCTTCTTTTTCAAAGCCAAGTGTCTCGATCTTCATTTCTTTCACTTGATTCGCAACTTCCTGAATCATCGTGCCTGTGTGCTGGACAATACGATAACCAGACAGTTGGTCATTGGCCTGCCCCATGTAACGGAAGTCGGTAATGAACACTGCATCTTCTTGCGAAACAATCGCAGCCCCTGCAGATCCCGTGAAGTTCGTCATATAGCGACGATTGTAAGGATTTGTGATGACTAATGCATCGAGTTGCTGTTCTTTCAATAATTTTCTTAAATTCTCTATTTTCAAGATCGTCTCTCCTCTCGTTGTAACAAAAACGCTTGGAAGGCGAGATCGTAGCCCGCTGTTCCAAAACCACAAAGCTGTCCTGCCGCTACAGGCGCAATGACTGACGTGTGTCGGAACTCTTCGCGAGTATGTATGTTTGAGATATGGACTTCAATTACCGGAACGGAAATAGAAGCGATCGCGTCACGAAGCGCAATGCTGTAATGTGTAAATGCGCCCGGATTAAAGATGATCCCGTCAATTTCCCGATCGCCTGCATCGTGAATGTAGTTGATAAGCTCGCCTTCTATATTGGATTGAAAGCATGAGAGCGTGATGTCCGATTCATTTGCCATACGCTGAATTCGGCCTTCTATATCCGCAAGTGTCTCCGCACCGTAAATATCCGGTTCTCTTTTGCCTAGCCGGTTTAAGTTTGGACCATTTAAGAGCAACAGTTCCATTTAATCCCCTCCCACTCATTTTTCTTCCTATTCTAGCACAATGAGATAGCAGGACATACTAATACTGTTCTAGCCGAACGTTTTTTTCATGTAGACAGACGTACCAATGACAAAACGGAAGATCATCGCGAACAGACAAGCAAATGGTATCGATATTTTTTTAATGAATTGTGTCATCGTCAAATCCGCTTTAACGTGGATCATCCATTCAATGAATATAATCACAATGATTGTGACGATCAGTGAAGATAGAGTCGGTGGTACCTTAAACGTCAAACGCGCAATAAAGTACAGGATAAAGAATAGCAAAAAGCAGATCACCCCTAACAGCACCCACTTGAGCCAACCAGGAAACGTCGTAAACATATGAAGCTTTTTCGTCCAGCCGATCGGCGACCATTTTATAAATTTAAAAACCTGTAGGAATTTCAGTGAAATGATAGATAGTACTGCAGCCATAATAGCTGTCCAGACATGCGTTGTAGTAATTTTCATAACCATACCTCCCATTCCAGTGTCGGGTTATTTACACATTTTTAAACATCTCAATGGTGCAACTTCACTTTTTTTAGTACAATGGGAATATCGTTTCTTACGACAGAAAGCGTGGGTATGTTATGAGCCAACAGAAAACTCCTCCAGCATACGGAGGTCAAGCACTTATAGAAGGTGTAATGTTCGGTGGAAAGAAAGATACGGTGACAGCAATTCGTCGGAAAGATGATACGATCGAGTACTACCACGTACCGAGAGAATCACATCCTGTACGCACTAAATTAAAAAAGATTCCTTTAATTCGCGGCATCGTCGCATTAATTGAATCTGCCGGTAATGGTTCAAAGCATTTAACGTTTGCGAGCGATCGCTACGACGTGATGCCTGGTGAAGAAGAGGAACATGCTAAAGAAGAAGAGACGTCGAAACTCGTAATGATTCTTGGAGTGGCGGCTGTCGGAGTGCTATCATTTATTTTTGGTAAGTTCGTCTTTACACTCGTTCCTGTTTTCTTAGCAGAGTTATTCCAATCCGTAGCACCTAGCAAAACGGCACAAATTATGATCGAAAGCTTCTTTAAACTGTTCTTGTTGCTAACGTATATTGGATTAATTTCTATGACACCATTGATCAAACGTGTTTTCCAATATCACGGTGCAGAGCATAAAGTCATCAATAACTACGAAAGTAATATGGAAATGACAGTAGAAAACGTACAGTCACAATCTCGATTGCATTATCGCTGTGGTAGTAGTTTCATTTTGTTTACGGTAATTGTTGGAATGTTCATCTACTTCTTAGTTCCAACCGATCCACTTTGGTTGCGCGTCCTCAATCGAATTTTATTGATTCCTGTAGTGCTCGGCGTGTCATTTGAAGTATTACAATTGACGAATGCAGTGCGCAACGTACCGGTACTTCGTTATCTAGGGTACCCTGGACTTTGGTTGCAATTACTAACAACAAAAGAGCCTGACGACAAACAGGTAGAAGTTGCGATTGCTTCTTTCGAAAAATTATTGGAAGTGGAAGAACACGGAGTAGGTGTGTTGAATCCTAAAATCGCGATAGATACAGAAGAAACGAATGACCCGAAACCCCTTCTTTCATAAAATTAACAAAGAGCCTCGAATGTATTTTTGTACATGCTCGTGGCTCTTACTTTTCTACAAACGTTTATAATTGAGTAAAAAGGGCCCTTAGCGTATTCGCTAAAGGCCCTTTCTTTTTATTGTTCGCTTACAATAACCGGGACTTGTTTCGATTGAATAACTTTCAGTACGTAAAACACACCGAGCGCACCTGATACTACGATTCCAGTGCCTACCGATACAGCGTAGTCAAGATGCAGACCTTCAGGAGCATACATCCAATACGTCACGACGACTGCGGTCATGAACATCGCAGGAACTCCTGCAATCCAATGCGCCCGTCGTTCCCTTATTAAGAAAGACGTTGCGGTCCAGAGCATAACGGCCGCTACTAATTGATTTGTTCCACCAACATAACGCCACAAGAACGAATAATCGATCGTCGATAGATAGAACATAGGTACACCTAACAGCAACGTCGTAGCAAGAATTACCCATTTTTTATTAGGATTCAACCACTTAGATGTCGCTTCAGTGAAAATCATCCGAGCTGAACGAAGGGCTGTATCACCCGTTGTAATCGGCAAAATAATAACACCTAAAATAGCTAACATCCCACCAAACGACCCAAGCAATGTGCTCGAGATTTCATTCACCGCACCTGCTGGACCACCGGCAGCTAGTGCACCTTGCAATCCCGCTGTGCCACCAAAGAATGTCATACCAGCTGCAGCCCAAACCATCGCGATGACGCCTTCCGCGATCATTGCGCCATAAAATACTTTACGGCCTTCCGACTCTTTCTTCATCGTTCTGGAAACAATCGGACTTTGCGTACAGTGGAAACCAGAGATCGCTCCACAAGAAATCGTCACCATTAGCAATGGCCAAATCGGCAATTCTCCAGGATGTAAGTTCTGCAAAGTTAAATTCGGAATTTTTTCAGGGCCAAATAACAAAGCACCACCAATTCCAACTGCCATAACAATCAAAACCACTCCGAACACTGGATATAAACGACCTATAATTTTATTGATCGGCAAAATGGCTGCCAATACGAAGTAACCAAAGATAATGAGAAGAGACACTATAAATGATAGCGGTGTAATGGATGAAATAAGTTGTGCCGGCCCCGCAGTAAAGGCAGCCGCCACAAGAACCATTAACACAATTGAAATTACATTGATGAAACGTCTAGCGATATCGCCTAAATACTCTCCTACAATTTTAGGAAATTGTGCACCACCGTGTTTCAGTGATAACATTCCAGAAAAGTAATCATGGACAGCTCCTGCAAAAATACTTCCGAACACAATCCAAATGAATGCGACAGGTCCATATAAAGCACCTGCGATTGCTCCGAATATCGGACCTAACCCTGCGATGTTCAGTAGTTGGATCAACCAGCCTTTCCACCAGCTCATCGGCACGTAATCCATCCCATCAGCCTGTGTATAGGCGGGAGTTTTTCTTGCATCATCAATCACAAATACCTTTTCGACTACTTTCGAATACGTTAGGTAACCTATAATTAGCAAGACGATAGATGATAAAAATGTTAGCATAAAATCCCTTCTTTCTCGTCTCTTAATGTATTTGTCTGATTGATTACTAATAAATCAAACAATTTTTAATTTAGTATATAATAGTTTGAAAATTATATCAACATAGATTTTTTAAAATAATTCTACTTATTATGAGTACATTAAATTTCAAGCGAAAGAAGTTGCAAACTTTTACTTTTCTATACATAAAAAGCCCGAATGCATATATAAGCATTCGGGACATTTCCTACTATTTAATTATAATCCACACTTCAATTGCGCTTGGCAATTCGTACATGTGTTACATCCACCTATTTCTTCCACTGTACCTTGTCGGCAAACCGGGCATGTGTCGCCCACTTCTGAACCGATCGTGACGTTTGTAGAACGCAATGCTTGAATAGTATTGACGAGCACGACTTTCGGCTGTTCTGTCACTTCGACTACTTCTTCTGTATCCGGAATATTATCTTCCGCTTTCAGAGTCAGAACTTGTGCATCACGGCTACCGTCGACGTATACTGTACCGCCTTTTGCTCCGCCTTTATACAATCTCTCATACACACTCTCAACTTGTTTCACTGTATAGCCACGTGGCGCGTTAACCGTTTTAGAGATAGAGCTGTCGATCCAGCGCTGAATGATGCATTGTACATCCGCATGCGCTTCTGGTGCTAGTTCCATTGAAGAAATAAACCATTCAGGCAAGTTGTTCGGATCTGCATCTGGATTAGCCTGCAAATACTCTTCTACAATCGCTGCTTTTACTTCAATGAATTTACCCAGACGTCCACTACGGTAGTATGTGAATGAGAAGTAAGGCTCTAACCCTGTACTAACTCCTACCATAGTCCCAGTGGATCCAGTCGGCGCCACTGTCAACAAATGCGAGTTACGAATTCCATGTTCCACAATTGCTTGGCGGATATCTTCCGGCATGCGCTTCATAAAGCCAGAATTAATGAAAGCATGGCGTAATGCTTTCGTTTCTTCATCCGTTTTACCAATTAGGAACGGGAAGCTTCCTTTTTCTTTCGCCAATTCAATCGATTCGCGGTAAGCCGTTGTCGCAATCGCTTCAAATACTTCATCCACTAATTGATTTCCTTCAGGCGAGCCATATTCTTTTTCACAGTAGATGTGAAGATCTGCAAGTCCCATAACACCTAGACCTACACGGCGTTCGCCAAGAGCTTGTACTTTATTTTCTTCAAGGAAGTACGGTGTAGCATCAATGACGTTATCTTGCATACGTACACCAGTCCGTACCGTCTCTCTCAACTTTTCAAAATTAACCGTCTTCGTATTTTTGTCTGCCATCTCCGCAAGATTGACAGCAGCTAAATTACAGACAGAATAGGGTGCAAGTGGTTGTTCCAGTTGTTATCCTAAAGGCTTTTTATCCTCTAGTTCTTACAGTTGTCTTCCTGTAAGTTCAGCATACATTTTCACTGCATAACTTTTTCATAAACCTTAGCAATTCTTTTCTTCCTTTATCTTCACCGAAAACAGCCTTTGAGATAACCCTCATATCTTTAACACCAAATCGAGAATAAATCTCGTCGGTTAGGGGTTTAATAGTCGAATTTATTTTATTAAAAGGCGTTAATAGCACAATTTCACTATTTTCATTAGTCCAATGAATTATATATTGCTTAATATTCCGATGTACAGTAGTTCTACTTTCAACATAAGCATCAGTTGCTATGCGAATAGCCGATTGACCTGAGCAGTGTTGACAACAAAAACTTTGCTTAGAAGTAACCATAACAATAAATTCATCGTAACATAGAGCGCAGTATCTCTTTTCGCGTTCAGTTTTAATTTTCCCTTTTTGAGATAAACCAGATTTACGTAATCCTTCAATCATCTTTTTCTTAGCAGGAGTATCTCCATTCCAAAGGTTCTTGGTATGTTCTCCTATCCTCTTTTTTGTTTCCTCAGTATGTTTTAATCCAAAATGAGCATTCAAACTACCCGAAACGCCTTTATGGATTGAAGTATTATCTGAGTTAATCCAATGTTCGATGACTGAATTCAAAGATACTGGCATATCCTCATACATTTTTAGTAACTCTTTATAAGAAAATAATTCTGTCGTTACTTGATACTGAACCTCAATATAATTCAATTTTTCCTTTGCCAATTCAATCTCTTTTTTATTTCGAGATTTAATTTCAACTATCTTCTCTAGTTTTCCATTTTTATCATAAAAGAAAAAATCTGGTTTATAAATCTTTCCATTCACTTCAAACGTCTGAGTTTCGAAGCTCCAAGAGATATTAAATTGATCAAGATAGACAGCATAGGCATACTCATAAGAGCTTCTTAAATAAAAACCTTTATAAAAACCTGCATATCCTCTGTTCAATTTTAATATCACCCTTTTTGAAAAGTAATCACACAGTGTTGCGGTCTCGTGCCTGGATTATAGTCTGATTAATATCAATCAGGATCACCAGGTATGCGTTGCCCCTGACTAAAAATTTACTTCTAGCCTTCGGTTCGGATTGGCATCTCAGCTTTCCCGCTTCATCCCGCAATTTTTAACGTGAGGCGAACTTCACCACACGGATTCGTTGCTACAACTTGCTGTCCGTACGCTTTCGCATTCGTGTCGTCATTCGCATTATCAATGAAGAAAATGCCTGGCTCCGCTGAATACGTAGCACAGATATTAATTAAATCCCATAGTGCGCGAGCTTTAATCGTGCGATAGACACGAACTTCGTGACCTTGACGTTCCCATTCGCGTACGTCGCCAACTTCATGCCACTGTTCATTATAATACTTCATTTGTTCAGGTGAGTAATTTTCGACTGCCGGGAAACGTAAGTCGTAATCCGCGTCTTCTTCCACCGCTTTCATGAAATCATCCGTTAAGGTTACAGAAATATTCGCTCCTGTCAGGAATTCCGAATTATGAACGGTGTACGTTCCACCATCCTGAAGCTTTAGCTCAGCGTCACGGATAATCGCTGCGTTAAAACCACCTTGACCTGGGATTTGTTTATAGTTTGTGATGCCTTGATACATCGCTTCTTCTTGTGCTGTCAAAGGTTTGAAATTCAATTTCTCATTGGCCAGCTTTTTAATCATTTCATCTTCTGTGTTTTCGATCAAATAGCGCAAAATTCGCGGATTCTGCATTTTGGAGATGATGAATTCATAAATGTCCGGATGCCAGTTTGATAACATGATCATTTGAGCCATTATGTTACGTTGATACGCTACATCAACTCTCTATGTCACCATAGAGTTCAGACCATATCTTACACCTTCTAGAGGTGTCCTCGCACTTCGAGTTCGCTTGAACCCTACTCTACTCGCTTATGCTGTTTGCATGCTTTCGATGGTCGTTGAACCTTCCTCATAACATTCGCTTTAGAGGCTTGGCTGCTGATTGTCTTTAACCACTTGTTGTTTTCAAGCATTCACGCTCACCGTTTCCAGTCACGTTGTAGCCAACAAGTCATTTATGATGTCTTTCACTATTTCAAAATTATTTAGAATGTCATCTTCCCAAAAACGTTTTATCTCATATCCATTTCTTCTAGCAATTTGATCTTTAAGCAAATCAATTTGAATTCTTTCTAATTGCCAGATTGCAGGTCTTGGATAAAATTTAGGATTTGCATGCCAGTAGTCCCCATCGCATTCAATAATCAAATTATAATCTCTTAAGAAAAAATCAAATTGTCTTCTATCTAGAATAAATGAATATTTATAATTCACTTTCTAAGATATCAGATACGCCTCCATCAATTTCTCAATTTTTGTTTTTTGAAATGAATGGTTTTCTAATTGTCTTAGAGTAGCTGCTCTGATTTTTTCAATTGTCTCTTCTGTATAGATGCCAGTCTTTCCACTATTCCATGATGGTGTTCCATTTTTCTTACGAGTTTTTGCCGTTTTAGAAATTATTTTTTCAAAATGCTTCAATTTATCTTCAGCGGTCATAGTTTTATGCCAGTCAATTATGCTGTTGGATTTTAAGATTTTGGCACATTTCGGACCGCTTGTTTTTGTTTTTCTATTTGATGCCTCAAACTTCTTAAAACATATATGGCATTCTAAAGGTAATCCTTTTCCACCACATGACCTACTGCAGTATTTTTTCGGAACACCCCTTCGTAATTGAACCAACTTATTACAAAACTGGTAAGAACACTTTAAAACATTCTCATCATAGAAATGGATTAATAAATATTCATCTAAACTTAAGTAATGATTCGATAAAAGATGCGATGTGAATCTTCCTTGCTTGTTATGTGTGAATACGAGTCCACAAACTTGACACTTCTGTTCAACTTTAGCATCATATTTTTTCACTAGTAACACCCCTATTACATTTATTGGATGTTAAGCGATAAAGATATCCCAGCAATTCACGAGGTTTATTTATAGACGAGGCACTTCTTTTTACCACGTCTTGATCCGCCCTGCTCAACCAAATGAGTCAACTTCGCAATATCATCCAACCAGGAAACCGATCCAGATGACTTACCGTTGACACCACGCGCCAATGTGTTGCGTGGACGCAATGTCGAACCGTTTGTTCCTACACCGCCACCACGACTCATAATCTCCATCACTTGCTTACGGTGATCGGAAATCCCTTCACGGGAATCGGGTACAAACGGCATCACATAACAGTTAAAGAATGTGACATCCGTATCCGATCCTGCGCCATACAGCACACGACCAGCCGGAATGAAGTTCAATGCCTTTAACTGATCATAGAACATGTTATACGACTGCGTTTTTCTATCTTCCGTCTTTTCAACAGAAGCAAGTCCGGTAGCATTACGTTTCGCAATTTGCTCGTAAAACACTTCCAGTGGCTTCTCTAACACATCAAGGGGACGTGTGATAATACCTTTTTGCTGCTCGTCCATATCATCAATTGATGAACGATATTCTGGTTCGATCCAGATATCTGCTTTTCCGTTCTCTTTATCAAGGGTCATAATATACCCTAACCCTCGAGCGGGGAACTTTGGATCTTCTCTCACTGTTAGAACGACAAAATCGCCCTCTTTAAGTGTCTTCTTTTCCATATCTTTAAATGAATACCGATCGATCATTACTAGACGAGATACTCCACTATGAGTTAGCTTCATATCCTCCGTAACCGGGTGAACTTGAGGGAACTGCACAATATCCTCATTCAACTGTTGTTTATCGAGCATCGGTTCGCCTTGCTTCGACATCGTAACCATGTAACATCCTCCTCATAACGCTACAAACACTATATATAGTGTTTGTCTTATTAAATAATCTACTACATATTGAATATTATATCAATCGCCATTTACTCTTCCAAAACAGTAAATCATTGATATCGCGACATTTTGACAAAAAAAATAAAACAAAAGGACCAATTTTATTTTTTAAAATTCCAGTCATTATTCGCATATTTCTCTTTTTCAATCTGATGAACCAAAGCGAGCTGTTCAGGTGTTAATTCTAACGGTTCTAATACAATATCGAGTGACGTTTCAAATCCTTTGGAAAAGGCTTGTTTGCATTCCTCCACTGAAATCTCTCGATCCGTCAATCGGTCAATCGCAATTGCGCGATCTGGCAACGTTCTACGTACACGTTCTTTCAGTGCAGGTGATGAATACGTGAAAATAGATGTTAATTTATCGACATCCAAGCTCATCAAAATTGCTCCGTGTTGTAATATCACGCCTTTTTGACGTGTTTGAGCACTGCCAGCAACCTTCTTCCCTTCGACGACGAGTTCATACCAGCTCGGTGCATCAAAACAAACACCGCTCTTCGGGCTTCGTAATTGCTCCGTGATGTCTTTATCTGGAATCGAGAACTCCGCCTGAAGTCCAAGATTACGGAAACCTTGCAGCAATCCACCAGAAATCACACGGTATGCTTCTGTTACGGTTTCTGGCATATTGGGATACTGCTCGCTAACAATTACACTATATGTAAGCTCATGTTCATGCAGGACACCACGGCCCCCTGTTGGTCTACGGACAAATCCGAGTCCCAATTCTTGCACTTTCTCCATATCAATATCTTTTTCAATACGTTGGAAATACCCGATAGATAAAGTAGCGGGTTCCCACTCATAAAAGCGTAGAACGGGTCCGATTTCTCCTCTGCTATGTAAGTCAAGAAGCGCTTCATCCAGCGCCATATTGAAGGAAGGACTACATTTTCCAGAGTCTACATAATGCCATACTGCTTTTGTCATAATCTATTCTCCCTCATCTTTAATACTCCACTTATAGTATAGGAAATCGTCAATGAAAAAAACAATAACGCATTTCATTTTATCATTAGGATTGAACTGATGCCACATAATCTTTATAATAGAGATATTGATAAAGGGGGAAGTTTTTTTGAGTTATTATATTTTGGGAGCAGCTGTGCTCGCGATCATTTTGTATTTCGTCATTACATACATACGGGTCGGAAAAGCATTGACCAGTCTGACGCAAGAAGAGTTTATTAAAGGATATCGCAAAGCACAATTGATCGATGTGCGCGAACCAAAAGATTTCGATGCTGGACATATTTTAGGTGCGCGTAATATTCCATTTACACAGTTTTCACAACGCTATAAGGAAATCCGCCCCGATAAACCTATATATCTTTATGATCAAAACACAAGCCGTACAGGCCGTGCTGCGTTATTCTTGAAGAAGAAAGGCTGTACAGAAATCTATCAGCTACGCGGTGGATTTAAACAGTGGTCAGGTAAAATCAAAACCAAATAATTATCATAGATCCTCCTTTAAAAGGAGGATCTACTTATTTATAAGGAGAGTGTTCTATTAATGAAACCATCTTTTTTAATTCCACTTCAGTCAGCACAGTACGAAAAGCTGACACATTATCAATATTATGGCGTTGTTATTGAAGCAATTCTAGACTCACTTCAGCGACGTTCACCTGCAGATTGGCAGATTATCCAAGTAGATGAATTCGCTTCTTACACAGAAACCATGCTCCCTGAGTTAATTCATCGCAAACAATTGCCTTACGAATCATTAAGTCATATATACGCCACATTACCGACACAAAAGATCCAGCAAGACGAATCTACTACTGCGTTTTCTCTACAAGACGCTGAAACCATCGACAATCAGTTACTATACTTTCCAGAACATCAAATCGCTATCGCAAATATCAGCTATTATGTCGCAACAGGTTCCACTTGGTCGGAACACACTGTATTCGCTCCATCTGCCACTCACGTGAAAAATTTCATCGAAGCATTGAATCAATTACAGCGGGAAGCGATGAAAACGAATATTACGTATTTAGTGGACACCGAAGAAGGCATAGAAAAAAAGACGTATGGCGCTGGCACACAAATTGAGCGTAGTGACGTCCTACTAGATGAAAATTTAAAAAACGATCTATTCCGTTCTATAGATGAATTCTTCCGAGATGGCGGCGCTTTCTTTAAAGAATACGGTCTGCCGTATAAACGAGGGATTTTGCTGTATGGATCTCCCGGTAACGGCAAAACGACGCTCGTTCGTTCTATCACTGGTACAACCGACGCACCTGTCGTCTACTGGCAAATCACGGAATTTACAGGGAGTCATTCGGTACAGGAAGTGTTCAATACAGTCGAACGCCTGGCACCCGCCATTCTCGTAATTGAAGACATTGACTCCATGCCGGAACATATGAGAAGCACATTTCTAAACATCCTGGATGGTGTGCATGTCCGTGACGGCTTATTCATCATCGGGACGACCAATTACCCCGAACGTATCGACCCTGCCCTAATCAACCGAGCAGGCCGCTTTGACAGCACATATGAAATCAAATCTCCGACACAGGCAGTTCGTAAGCTATACATGGAAAAACTGGATCGTAAAAAGATATTGTCTACAGAACAAGTTGAGGCAATAGCGAAGCAGACAAAAGGCCTTTCGGTATCACAACTGAACGAATTATATATGTCGATTGCACTCACCTACCATTATGAGGCGAACATTCAATACGAAGAACGGATCCGCCAGCTGCAGAAACAGCACAGACAAGCTACTCGGCATGATTGGGAGACTGATTCGACAATCGGTTATTAAAACGCAAAAGAGATTGCCTTAAATTTTTCAAGGCAATCTCTTTTTATTTATCTATTTTTTTAATCTGAATCACTGATTTTGTTTATTGATTTTTATCCAATTACAATTAAGTAATTACATATAGTATTCCTTGGTTACATTTAAAAACTTCTATGTTTTGATAAAGCCGCAACTAGTTCAGCCCCCTCTTTCACATTAAAAAGTAATCCGTACCTTATAGAACACAATAGTTTATATCTTCAGTACTTATTTGTGATGTTAAATGTATATTAGTCCCAATTCAAAGAGTTTTAATTTCTTCCTTTTTGATTGAATTATCAATTAATATACACATTCATGTCACAATTCAACAACAATATAAAAGTCAGTCAAAATGCGACATACTTTTCATTTCGTGTTGTATATGATAAGAAAGTTGCTTCCATACTAGCAAGAAAACAGCTACATGATTTGAAGCGTAATATATATATTGCGGAGGAATACATATGATGAAAACTGCCCAAAGAAAATTTTTGTTATTTAGAATTGAAGTAAAAAGAATAGTAATGTATAAGAAGGCCGGATTTTTAGGATTTACACATCCAAGCGTTGTAAAAAGCAGCCATAGCCTGGATACTTTATTGAACAAAGTACAAGGGATTTGCTCGTAACTACAGTAATTAAATCTATGACATCCACAATAGTTTCCGAGCAAAAAGACAGTTCCAAAATTGGAACTGTCTTTTCATATTCTATAAAATATGAGCATTCAGAATATAATGATTTATTGAAAAGATATAGATTTCCAATTGCGCGTGGGATATTACTTACATAAACACAACTTACACTCGCTTCACTGTCTTTCTATAGTCCATATTAAGTGTAATGGTTAAAATCAATAAAAACCCTACCATAGAAAAAGGGATCAGCCATAGATTGTCTACATTTGTATACAGACCTAAAAACATTATGCTTATCGCAATGACCGGAGCCGCGATATAATAAGGTTTTGCATTATACAACCATCCATACGCGAAAAAGTGGGCCCCTGTAATAATGGCAAAGATCATCATTGCATTATGTGGGCTTTGTAACATGCTCCAAAAAAGGATTGGAAAATAGATAATCTGTGCTAGATTCAAATATAACCCTAGACTTCCTAAGGCATTATGTTTATATTTCCAATCGGCCTTTAACACATGTGAAATACCAACTGAGAGCGGGAACATCAAACCTGTCGAAAAAAGCATCCATATATTTTTCTGAGTAATTTCTATCGACTGCACAAATATAACGGTAATGATTACCCAAATCACACTGGCAGACAGGAGAAATGAGATCCCATTTCTCCCTTTGATCGATAAATCATTTCTCATTTCATCTATCGTCAAGGAAACCTTCCACCTTTCCCGTTCTCTTGTAAAACAACATGCCTGAACAATGGCAATGACACCTATTACAAATACGCCACTACCTAGTTATTCTTGATTTGGATAGAGTTCTTTTATAAAGAATGCAGATTGTTCTATTAAGCTCTTTAATATCTCTATTTCTATATCCGCTACTTTGTTGATGTATATACACGATGTACCTGTTGTGTGTTTCCCGAAATCTTTCAATAATTTTTCACGCTGTTCATTTCCAAGTGTTAAATATAAACTGATTTTCGCGCTTCGCGGAGAAAAACCAACGATTGGCGCATCTCCTTCATGACCAGAACTGTATTTGTAATGATATTTTCCAAACCCTATAATACTAGGCCCCCATATTTTTGCTTTATAACCCGTTGTTTCAGTAAAGATTTCTACTAATTTAAAAGCATCTTCACGTTTTTTAAGCTGATCGATGTTCTCAATAAATTCGATGACACTACTATCGGTTTCTTTTGTTTTTAATTCGTACATCGAGCACACTCCGTTCTGAAAAGTTTTTTGTCGATTTATTCCCAGTCCGAATTGATTTCTTACTCATTATTTGTCTGCTGCTTCTCATGCAACTGACCATATACCCCCAGGCGATTACGGATGGTGGCACCGGTATCTCCTATTGAATTAATCGGAAAGAAATAGCGCTGTCGTCCCGCTGACATCATTATCATACATATGCGTTTCTAGTATACACGTATAGCTAAAAATCAATTTCCTACTTGTAAACCGTTGTCCTTGTTATTGCATTCATACAAAATGTTATGAAATAGTAATATAGCTACATCTGTATCACGTGTTATTAAATATACCAGTAATAGACAGAATTCTCAATCTACTTGTGAAAAGTACAATTCCAGTGTATATTTTAACTACTAATAATCATACGTGTCTTAGCTATATTTAGTTACGATTCTAAGATTATTACAGAGGGTTCGTAACCATCCCCTCTAAAAACAAAACTATGGAGGAATGTAGAGTGAGTAAAGCAGTTATAGTATTTAGTGGCGGACAGGATTCTACCACTTGCCTGTTATGGGCAATGAAAGAATTCGACGAAGTAGAAACCGTCACGTTTTTGTATGGACAAAGACATAAGTTAGAAGTTGATTGTGCTACAAAAATCGCGAAAGACTTAGGTGTTAAACAAAAAATAATTCAGATGGACGTTCTTAATCAGTTAACTTCAAACGCCTTGACCAGAAACGACATGCAAATTGAAGCAGAAGAAGGAAGAGTACCCAATACGTTTGTAGAAGGGCGGAATCATATATTTCTTTCGTTTGCAGCAATCTATGCTAAAACTGTTGGGGCAAATGCAATTATTACGGGTGTAAGCGAAACAGATTTCAGTGGATATCCTGATTGTCGGGATACGTTTATTCGTTCTTTAAATACAACATTAAATTTAGCAATGGACTATCAATTTGATTTGATCACGCCTTTAATGTGGAAAGACAAAGCGCAAGTTTGGGAATTAGCGGATCAAATGAATCGACTGGAGTATGTAAGAGAAAACACGTTAACTTGCTATAACGGCGTGATTGCCGATGGTTGCCAAGAATGCCCTGCTTGTAAGCTAAGAAATGATGGACTAGCGAAATACTTACAAGGGGAACACGTCTCATGATCCGAATTGCGATTTATTTATTATCCATCATTCTTGCCAACGTAATTACAGCACGATTTGCACCACTTGAACTTGGTCCATTAATTATTCCTTACGGTACCTTGTTTATTGGATTGACGCTTGTTATGAGAGATATGGTCCAAAATAGATTTGGAAGACATCAAACCTACATATTGATTGGAGTCGCACTCTTATTATCAGCTCTTACAAGTTATTCTTTAGGAGATCCACTATGGGTCGTCTTTGCAAGTACGCTTAGTTTTATTGTTTCAGAAACTGCAGATACTGAAATTTACACACGCTTTAAATTACCTTTTGTAAAGAGAGTATTATTCTCAGGCGTTGTAGCCGGATTTTTAGACTCTAGTTTATTTGTGATCATCGGTATCGGTCCACTCGGGCTTCAATTTGTCCCGTGGGAATTAGTTCCTTATGCCATACTAGGTCAATGGGTAGCGAAAGTATTGATGCAGTTAATTGTTGCGGGCGGAATTAGACAAGTTGTCATTAAGTTCAACATATATGAACCAAATATTTCGGAAGTACATTAAAAGGGGAATGAAACATGCCAGTTAACGGTGAAAACAATTTAACTTTACTTGGAAATCAACATACGAAATATAACTACGAATATGATCCGCACGTTTTAGAAACATTTGAGAATCAACATCAAAGCAATGATTATTTTGTTAAATTTAATATTCCTGAATTTACTAGCCTTTGTCCAATCACTGGCCAACCGGACTTTGCTACCATATATATATCATATATTCCTGATGTGAAAATGGTAGAAAGCAAATCGTTAAAGCTCTATATGTTCAGTTTCAGAAACCATCCAGGTTTTCATGAAGATTGTGCAAATCTTATTATGAAAGACTTAATTAAATTAATGGAGCCAAGATATATAGAAGTATGGGCCAAGTTCACCCCACGCGGTGGAATTTCGATTGACCCGTATTGTAATTACGGAAAACCTGGGACATATTTTGAACAAATGGCTAAAGAAAGACTGTTTCAACATGATATATATCCCGAGAAGATAGATAACAGATAATTTTTACTGCCAGACACGAAGACAATACCGAATTGTCACTGTGTCTGGCATTTTTACCATCGTTCTTAAATTCATATTAAAGCATAGCTAAATTTCTATACATAACTGCCAGACAAACCGAAAAAACACAATGTACATAGCTATGTATACTATAAATCTACTCACACCCCTTTTCAGTAGAACGTATTCAGTTTATATCCTCGCACCATAAACCAAATGAGGCATTTAGACACTATAAACCGATTAGCGTTGCCAAAACCGGAAACACTCTTTTCACTGTGTCTGACGCAAAAGAGGCACCAGATAGTGTATTCGCTAAAAATAACGCTACGTTTAACGACAACTTTCTACTCGCTATTGCCCAGCAACGTTTTTGGGAACGAGATACTTACTAATGATTCACAGTAAGAAGAGGCTGTGACATAATTATCTCACCCCGTTTCCCTGCACTCCTAAAGGCACACTTTCCGAGGGGCGTGGCTTGAGCCAAGCGAACAACGAAGGGTTCGCTTTGCCGTATTTCTGTGTACTTTGCAGAAATTAAGGCACCTGTCCAGGGTCTCAAGACGCACGCTGATCC
>NZ_PDYR01000019.1:0-47414 GCF_002743165.1 Sporosarcina sp. P19
TAACCCAAAGGTCACAGGTTCAAATCCTGTCCCCGCAACCAAGGTCCCGTGGTGTAGCGGTTAACATGCCTGCCTGTCACGCAGGAGATCGCGGGTTCGATTCCCGTCGGGACCGCCATTTTATACATACGCTTTGAAGAGCGTCTTTCTGGAAAATAACAAATGTGGCTCAGTAGCTCAGTCGGTAGAGCAAAGGACTGAAAATCCTTGTGTCGGCGGTTCGATTCCGTCCTGAGCCACCATTTATATGCCGGTGTAGCTCAATTGGTAGAGCAACTGACTTGTAATCAGTAGGTTGAGGGTTCAAGTCCTTTCGCCGGCATCCTTACTGGTGGGGTAGCGAAGTGGCTAAACGCGGCGGACTGTAAATCCGCTCCCTCCGGGTTCGGCGGTTCGAATCCGTCCCCCACCACCATTTAGGGGCATAGTTCAACGGTAGAATAGAGGTCTCCAAAACCTTTGGTGTGGGTTCGATTCCTACTGCCCCTGTATTTTTTAAAAATAATTATTTTGGCGGTCGTGGCGAAGTGGTTAACGCATCGGATTGTGATTCCGACATTCGGGGGTTCGATACCCCTCGTCCGCCCCATATTTTAAAAGCATTAACACTCATTACTATACTGTAAGTGATCATAACATGGCGGGCGTGGCGAAGTGGTTAACGCATCGGATTGTGATTCCGACATTCGGGGGTTCGATACCCCTCGTCCGCCCCATTAATGGGGTATAGCCAAGCGGTAAGGCAACGGACTTTGACTCCGTCACTCGTTGGTTCGAATCCAGCTACCCCAGTCAGTTTTGCGGAAGTAGTTCAGTGGTAGAATACGACCTTGCCAAGGTCGGGGTCGCGGGTTCGAATCCCGTCTTCCGCTCCACTATGTTGGCGGCATAGCCAAGCGGTAAGGCACGGGTCTGCAACACCCTTACCACCGGTTCGATTCCGGTTGCCGCCTTATAATTTTATATAATTACTTTACACGTGCCCGAGTGGTGGAATGGCAGACACGTCGCACTCAAAATGCGATGCCGCGAGGCGTGCCGGTTCAAGTCCGGCCTCGGGTATCACCAAGTCTTATTGTGTTAATTTGAATAAGACCTAAAGCATCTATAAACGTTGAAATATCAACGTTTGTAGATGCTTTTTATTATGTTTAAATACAAGTAGCTAATTTGACTGTACAATAGGACAGATTGTATTGATGTAATAAAATAACATAAAGTATGTTTACATACTAGCCTTTACTCTTATGAGTAAGGGCTTTTTCATATACTTTAGTATACTTCAAGAAATTTAAGTGTTCTTTAAGAATAGCGTAAGTGAATAGTAAGATGCATTGCATAGTATGGTAAATAGAAATAGTGCGACCAAGGAAAGGAAATAGATACTCTATGAAACCAAAAAACGGTTGGATATGGATACTAATATTTCTTATACTTATCGGAATATGCATAGGAATAAAATATAAAGGTAGGGATGTTCAAATTAAACAAGAAGCTCAAGCTGTAAATCGACTAAGTGCAGAGCAATTTGTGATGGATCATTTGATGAAACGAGACGGACGAATTCATACAAATATCTTAGAAAGAAAAAATGAGTATTTATCGGAAACCGTTGGGTTGTGGATGGAGTATTTACTAGTAAAGGACGATTCAAAGCAATTTAAACAGCAAGTTCGTGTATTAGAGAAATACTTCTTAACAAAAAAATATTTAGTAGTATGGGAGTTGAAAAAAGGAAAAGCTGCAAACTCGAATGCGTCAATCGATGATTTACGAATTATGAATGCATTATTTGAAGCAGGAGAGAAGTGGAACAAACCCGCCTATACAGCACTCGCTAAACGTATGGCAGATGGATTAAGAATATATCAGCTAAATGAAGAGTACTTAATCGATTATATCGATTTGAAATCGAAAGAGCAGGGGTCTGTCATCACGCTAAGTTACATTATTCCAGATGCGTTTGATCGTTTGAAACAACGCGGCTACATCTCTGCAACCGTCTATGACAATACGTTTAACTTGCTTACGGAAATGCCATATTCAGCCAAAGGATTTTTTCCGAAATCATTTGATGTTCAAACAAAACACTTTACTTACGACAAAAAAGTGAACTTAATCGATCAGTATTATATTGGCTATCATCGTGCTCAATGGAACGGAGACGTGACAGAATTATTGGAGTTCACTAAACGAGAAATGTCCAAACCACATGGTCGATTGTATGGTGTTTATGATTTGAAAGAGGGTAAACCATTCGCCGACTATGAAGCACCCTCCATCTATGCACTGGCAATCTTAATGTGTTTAGAACTTAAAGAGGTTGAATTGGCAAAGCAATTGTTTACTCAAATGAGAACACTTCAGCAAAACGATGACTCGAAACGATATTACGGTGGATATATCGACTTACCTACACTGGATACGCACACGTTTGATAACTTGTTGGCAATGATTGCAGAAAGGACAGTGGCTTATGAAAACATTTTTTGAAGGAAGTCAGTTTATACTCATAGTGTTATTGCTAGGAGTTCAATTGTCCACCTACTTATTGCTGCCGTATGGTGTGGAGGGGCTTGTATTAATCGCCTTTTTACTTCTGTTACTCAGTTACACGCTGTTAAGAGGTTCAGCCGCGGGGTTATTTTGGAGCTTGCCCTACTTACTAATACTTGGTGCTGTGCTCTTTGATAGTCAGTTTTTCAATCGTTTTGTAAAGGAAATTGAAGTTCCTCTACCTTATATGTTGGCCTACGGAATTGCTTTAATAGGTCTGATTTTACTTGCTGGTTATATACAAAACCAGCTAACTGATCAGAGGCAGTTAGTTTTGAAGCTTCAAGAGAGAATACGTCGATTTACAGCTGTTGATATTGAAACAGGGTTTGATAATCCAGAGCGAATGGAATTTGAAGTTACAGCGGAAATGAAGCGAATCGATCGATATGGAGGATCTTTCGTACTGCTAATTTTACAGATGGATCACTATGAAGAATTTCAAAAACTTTATGGTGAAAAGGAGAGAGCGCATCTTCTTTCGTCACTTGCTTATAAGTTGGGGGAGTTGACGCGGCAAACAGATCGGAAGTTCAGGTATGACACAGATAGACTAGCAGTTTTATTAACTAATACAACTGTCGAGTCCGTGGAAATAGTGTCAAGTAAATTAGAGAACAAACTTAAAGTCCATCAATTGTTAAGTGGTAATTTAATAGATCTCACGTTCCTAATTGGGCAGGTGACGTATGAGCCAGGTTCAGAATCCATGGATTATGAAGTGCTCATGGAGAAGGTTGAAAGTGAGAGGGTTAGCTATGTACTCTAAGATTTTGGTGCTAACGGGTTTACTTATATTCTTTAGCTGGAGTTCTATAACTGATACTTCGAGCGCGGCTGAAGCTAAGCCAACTATTCTATTCATTTACGCATCTGAAAAAAAACAAGTCGATGAAAACATTCATATGTTAGATGCGACATTTTCAGCTTTTGCTATGAAACAGCAGGTCGTATCTGCTGAAGACTTCACACCCGACTTATTGCGCGGAACAGATGTAGTCGTTTTTGTAGGGGATTTTGAAATAAAACTCCCTTCATTGCTCATTCAGGAAATCGATCGTTTTAAAGGAGAGATTATTGTCATTGGGTATAACGGAAGTCAATTCAAAGCATTCAACGAATGGAAGTTTCAAGATGAAGTTGAAATTAGCAAGCTTGACAATACATCACTTTCCATTCCGATGTCAGTAGTCGATGTGATACCTCCAGACGGGAGTGAACTAATTGAAGTCGGGAATAGTTTATATGCACAGCATCCGTATATCGTAAAAAATGGACGTCTGACATATATTGCTTCTTCTGCATTTGAAAACGATCAGAAATATGCCTTATCAAAACAGATGCATCAAATTATGGGCGTTGAAGAGCCTACAGTCCATCCCGCTTACATCCGACTAGAAGACATATCTCCTGTTTCAGATTATAAGCTTGTACAAGAAACTGGAGATTACTTAGCGGATCAGGGAATCCCTTTTTACTTAGCGGTCATTCCAGTGTATGTGAATAACGAGAATGGCGAAAAAGTCTTTATGAAATCCAATCAGAAGTTAGTTAACGTGCTTCGACATTTGCAAAGTCGTGGCGGAATCGTTATCGGCCACGGATATACACACTCTTATCGCTACGAAGAAACAGGGGAAGGCTTTGAGTTTTGGGATGATCAATTAAACCAGAAAATCACAACGGAACGGACTGATAAATTGCCGGAATCGTTACCAAAACGAGAGTCGTTTCGCTCAGAAAGTGAATACAGAATAATCATGGACAAAATGGATTTAATTGAAAAAGGCTATATCGAAACCAAACATCAAAAAGCGATTGGAGAGTTAGCGGATATTGGATTGTATCCGCTCGCTTTTGAAGCGCCTCATTATACGATGAGTTCAACAGGATACAAAATCACTTCAAATTACTTCACTTCAATTTTTGGGCAAGTTCAGTTGAGTGACGAGGACTGGGAGATTATGGACGCTCCACTGTTTGTATCGAATCCTTCAATTCTATCGGGGATGACGTTGTATCCTGAAACAATTGGCTATGTAAACCCTCAGCTAGAGGATCCTTTAGAAGTAGCTAAGGACACTGTCAAACGATTAAAAGATGTACCAGGTTCTATGGTTGGAGGGTTTTATCATCCGTACTTAGGGATGGAACACTTACAAGAAATGCTGGAACTCATCTATTCAGTCGGCACAATTGAATGGCTGGATTTGAGTGAGACAGAACAACGAGTGCAAACAGATCAGGTATTGGTACACCAACAAGCAAACGGTGAACTAACAGTAGAATCTGATCGAAATACTTGGAATCGTTTAGTGGAAAACTCCGTTGATAAACCGCTTGAAGCAATGCTCTGGGGGCTTTCGATTGTCGTCTTGTTGTTTATCATTGCCTTTTTCATCTACATTGTAAATTTACGCGCAGCGCTGAAAAAACGATTGTTTAGAGAGAGGGATTATAGTGGCTGATATTCTTTTTTATACATCACTAATACTTATATGGATGATGCTTCTCTATCATATGTTTCTAATGCAAGGTGGCTATCATCACTTTAAGACATTTGAGAAAGTCATTCCGCAATGGAAAAAAAACATGACAGATTTGCCTACAGTGAGCGTATTTATCCCTGCCCATAACGAAGAAGTTGTAATTGAACAGACGCTGAAAGCAATGGCGCGGTTGTATTATCCAAAAGAAAAATTAGAAGTTATTGTAATAAATGATAACTCATCCGATCGAACGGGCGCGATAGCTGCTCTTTATGGAGATAAATATCCATTTATCAAAGTAATTGAAACAGAGGAGCAAAATAAAGGTAAGGGAAAGTCTTCTGCTTTAAATGATGCCTTACAACGAACAGAAAGTGAAGTTATAGTTGTCTATGACGCAGATAATACGCCTGAGCCAATGGCAGTTTGGTATTTGGTTATGGGGTTAGTAAATGATCCAAAAGCGGGCGCAGTGGTCGGCAAATTTCGCGTGACAAATGCTCAAGCAACCTGGCTAACGAGGTTCATCAACATCGAAACGATTTGTTTTCAATGGATGGCCCAAGCAGGGCGGTGGAGTTGGTTCAAAGTAGCAACGATTCCAGGGACAAATTTTGCAATTAGACGGTCGATTATGAAAGAGCTTGGTGGGTGGGATGTGAAAGCACTCGCCGAAGATACCGAACTAACTGTACGGGTATATGATTCAGGCTATCACATTCGATTTTTTCCAGCTGCTATTACTTGGGAACAAGAACCGGAAACGCTTAGTGTTTGGTGGAAGCAACGTACTCGGTGGGCAAGAGGGAACCAATATGTAGTACTAAAATTTTTAATTCAGTTTTTCAAGTTAAAGCGGAAGCGAATTATCTTTGATTTGTTTTACTTCTTCTTTACGTATTTTCTCTTTTTCTTCGGTGTCATCGTCTCAAACGCATTATTTATCATCAATCTGTTTTATGACATTCAGTTGTCTGTAGGCAATGTCGCTTTAGTTTTATGGGGGTTAGCATTCTTACTATTCCTAGCTGAAGTTATGATTACGCTCAGTATCGAGAAAACACAAATGAATCGCAAAAATTTCTTCAATGTTATCTTAATGTATTTTACGTATTCCCAAATGTGGATTGTTCTCGTGTTTTATGCGTTAGTTCTTGAAACAAAAAGAGTGATTTTCCGGCAAGAAGTCCGTTGGTATAAGACGGAGCGATTCGAAAAGAAACGAGGAGATGTCTAATGAATAGATTTGTTGTTATGTTATTAATGAGTATAGGTTGTTTTATCGGAATGTCAATAGTCGGAGAACAGGTACTTGCAAAGTATGAAATTCAGGTAGCTGACGTTAAAGTGAGTCCGATTGATAAGCAAGTTAAGAATCGTCAATCGTTAACGAACAGATCTATCGAGCTCTATGGTCCAGTAGAAGAAAAAACATTCTTTTATGAAGTGAAAACTGAAACGGAAACAGTTGGGAATGAGGTGGTTTTCCACTTAAAGCATTCTGAACTACTTATTGAGCCTTCCGCTGTAACATTTAGTATCGATGATCAAACTGTACATTCCGCAGCGCTAAAGGAGAGTGAGTTAGCGAACAAAATCGTCATTCCTTTACCAAAAGAAGCACTGTCGATAGGTTTTCACACCATTACCGTATCGTTTAATGGCGTGCTAAAAGAAGGGATTTGTGTCGACCAGGAGATGCCAAGTAATTGGTTGAAAATCGGAATTGACTCTTACTTACAACTGCAAGGTCAACAATCTGAAGATGTCAGTTTGTCAGATTATCCGGAGGTTTTTAGTGCGAAAGATGATCAATCCGTTTCAGTGATCCTTCCGGATAAGCCTTCTTTAGAAACCAAAAGCGCAGGAAGTGCAATTGCTGCATTTTTAAAAAGTAAGTCTGAGAATAGTAAAAGAGTCCAAGTAATACGTGAATCTAAAGTGAACGTGATCGATGGAAATTTCCTTATAGTTGGAACACAATCAGAGTTTCAAACAAAACGGATAAAAAAGATGCTTACTGAAGCAAAAGTAAACGTTCCAGACAAAGGTCTTCTCTTATCTAGACATCGCTTAAACGAGAGTGCGGAGTCGCTGTTCATTCTCGTGAAAACTCCGCAACAATTCAAAGACCGAGTTGAAGTTCTACTTGATGACTCTTTGAGTAAACAACTTACAGATCAGCAAATGATTATTACATCGACACCTGCACTTGATAAAACGAGTGGTGTCATTCCATTGAAGAAATTTGGGATGAGTGATATTACATTTGACCGGACAAATAGAGTGAGTGATACGTATTTCGGGTACGCCCCACCGAGCTGGAATGCTAAACCAACATTAGAACTATTTTTACGCCGCTCAGATACATTGAAATATAGGGAAAATGAAGAAGGTGTAGAACTTTCAGGTGAAGATGTTGAATTAGTTGTTCACATAAATAACATTCCGTATCCAATTGATATTCGGGAACTATATGAAGAAGAGAACGGCGTATTCTCTGTTAAAATTCCTATCGAAGAAGGAACGATTCAAGAAAATCATCTAATTTCACTAAAAGTAGAAGTGAATGGCTTACGAAGAAAGAATCCTTGTTATAGCAACAACGAAAATCGCTGGGTGTACTTATCTGAAGACAGCTATTTCACATTCCAAGAAGGAGATTCAACTAGCGAAAAGACATTAAAGAGTTTCCCATATCCATTTAGTGATTCAGCGCAACAAACAAAAATCATCTTGCCACAGGGTCAAGAAGTTGCAGATGATGACCTAACGAAGTTAATCTCTTCGTTAACTGCATTTGGCAGGGTCCCTGCCATCGAACTTATTAAAGGGGAACAGTTTAAAGAAGCCGATGCAAAAAATAGTCATCTCATCTTCATAGGAGGAAGTGGGCTCCAACCTATATTGAAAAAGAATGAAAAAGATTTAATCATTCCTTTCATAGATGACATTCCCGATTTTCAAACGTTTGGATTTTTACAAGAAGCGGTTCAGCACTATAGCTGGATTCAAGAAAATCCTTGGAATGAAAAAGGGTATTCGATGATGGTTTTTGATGCAGCCAGCGCTGAAGCAAAATTGATTGACGAGCGATTCCTTGAGTCGCTAACAAATCTGAACGAAACGTCTACTATTGCAATTCAAACGAAAGAACATCATCTATATACAAATGCAAATGAATTTGAAGTGAAGAAAGGTAATTTGAAAGCGGCTCACATGTCTGACGCGAAGAGTTCGTTTAAGAATTCTAGCTGGTGGGTAGTTGGATTTGTAATTTTATTAATTCTCGCAGCAGGACTCTTTATTAGGGTGAAACAAAAACGACTAAAGAGTAGAGAGAACTAATAAAATGTAAAGTTTCTATACTAACTATTCTATTGTGAGGTGAATAAAATGCTCTTACGAGATGTCTTTAATACGCCACAACAAGATGTGCTGTATCAGCTGCTAGAAGAATCATTGTTAGTTGCCTATCTGTCATCAGATGGGCAATTTCTAGAAGTCAATAATCGCTTTTTAGAAACGTTTCACTATACACTAGAAGATCTCCACGGAAAAGAATGTACGATGTTATTAGATGGTCAGATTTACAATATCGAAGGTATCTCACGCTCTATCCATCAAGGAGAAGCTTGGAAAGGGGAAACGTGTTTCATCACAAAATACGGTGAGTTGAAATATTTAGAGTCTACGTTTGTGCCAGTTGCGGATTTGGAAGGGAGAATCGATAAAATTATTTCTATTCATATAGACCGCACGGAACAGAAAAATGCGATAAGATGGAAGGAGATCGCTTTTCAAAATGAAGTAACGAATTTACCGAACCGCAGAAAGTTGACTGAGGTTTTAAAGTATTATCCTAGAAAAAATTCAGAGTTCTCAGTGATAAATTTAGATATTGATAATTTTAAATTAGTAAATGATACGTATGGGCATGCTGTGGGAGATCAATTGCTATTCCAAATGGGGAACCGATTGAGCAATCTATCCTTTTGTAAAGACAGTGTGTTTCATGTAAGTGGTGATGAATTTGTTATTCTGATTCCATTTACAACTATTATTGATAGGACTGTGGAAGCCATTCATGCCGCATTTGCTACTGGTTTTGTCATAGATGATTTTGAGCTTACAGTGAGTACGAGTCTTGGGTATAGTTGTTATCCACAGGATAGTACTGACACATCACGGCTATTAGAACTTGCGGATACTGCAATGTATAGGACCAAGTTATTAAAACATAGATAATTTGGGAGCGTTACTTATTCTAAAAGAAAAAGACTTGAAGTCGTTAAGGGGGCTGTTTTGAATAATAAAAAGCTGTTGCTCATAACTGGATGCTTCATACTTATCCTTACGGGTTTTAGATTGCTATGGGTGCAACAATATGGTCCGACCAGTTATCCGAAAGCGGTAAACGGGCTGCTAGACCTTAGAGGGATAGACTTTGCAGATGAAACCATTCCGTTAAACGGTGAATGGCTGTTGTATCCTAGAAGTTTAATAACACCGGATACCTCATCTAGTAGCCCCGTTGAGATTACACTCCCAGGTGATTGGAAGAGCTACTTTGACGCTAGTTCTGAGACGGAAGATGCGGATTATTTTTATGGGACTTATCAATTACGAATTTTACTAGATCCGTCTACACAAATGGAACCGTATACGTTTTATATGAAAGATATCCGTTCTACGTCAAAGGTTTATATAAATGGACGGAACGTTTCAAACCAAGGAAGTGTCGCTACTTCGTCAGAAAAGTATAGCTCAGGTGCTCGACCATTCTTTGTAACAATTGACAGCGATGTGGATGAAATTGACGTGCTTATCCAGATAGCAGACACTGGACATACACGTATCGGAGGCATTAAAGAACCGGTTCAGTTCGGTTATTCAAAGAATGTAACCACTTTTTACACGCTATCGATTGTCCTTCAGATTTTGTCTGCAAGTATCTTAATCTTACATTTTCTTTTTGCTCTTATTATTTACTTTGGTTTTTCTAGAAGACTTGAAATGTTCTATTTGGCTATGGTTTTTGGCAGTGCAGCGATTTCGATTCTGATGGACGATGATCGGGTTTTCCTAACCATATTTCCCGAAATCTCTCCGCAGTTGTGGATGCATCTGTTTTCAATATCCTACGTGACATCCGTAATATTCCTGATGCTTGTTTTTAAACGTTTAGTAGATAGATCGACAAAGAAGAGAATAGGTGTAACTGTTGCTTATTACATGAGTCTTGGATTATATGTTATATATATATTCATGAGGGTGTTTGAGTGGTTTGCAGTTGCGCAATTTCTGTTTTCTTTCTTAATGCTCACTGTCCCTCTTATAATTGCTATTAGTTTGTATTTACTTCTCAAAGACGGTACTTCAAGTGTTATTTACTTACTACTAGCAGTAGTTAGCATTGCAAATAGTATTGGATGGGGCACTTTGAAAACAAATAGTATAGTTGTGTTGCCTTACTATCCATTTGACATAATGATTGCGGTTCTACTGCTTGCAGTCTTTTGGTTTAAACAATTCTTTAGAGTATCCAAAGAAAGTCAGGCGTTAGCAAAGAGGTTGCAGCGAGTTAGCGACCAAAAGGACGAATTCTTAGCAAATACATCCCATGAATTACGCAATCCACTTCACGGCATTATGAATATTTCCCAAACAATTTATGAAACTGATTGCCAGTTGTCGAAAGAAAGCAAGGAAAATATGGAAACCTTAATAACAATAAGTAAAAGAATGTCCTATATTTTAAATGACTTAATAGATGCTCAAATATTGAAAGAAAAAGGAATTCAGTTACATTTAGAAGAAGTCAATATTTCTGCGGTCGTAACAAGTGCGGTAGATGCACTCAAGTTTATGACTGAAGGGAAGGATATTCATTTCCGCATACAGATTCCTAAGGACTTTCCTTTTGTTATAGGGGATGAAAATCGCTTATTCCAAATTGTTTTCAACTTGGTTCATAATGCAGTGAAGTTCACAGGGTTTGGTGAAATTGTCATCACAGCAAGGACTGTAGGGGACACAGCGGAGATTTCAGTGCGAGATACAGGGATTGGGATGAATCCTGATGTGTTAGAATCTGTTTTCCAACCATATGAACAGGCAGATTCGAGTATCACAGCGCTTGGCGGAGGTCTAGGATTAGGGTTAGCCATTTGCGAACAGCTTGTTCACTTGCATAATGGTGATATCGGGGTTCAATCTGAACTAGGAGAAGGGTCTACATTTACATTTACAGTACCAATAGGAAAAGAGCGTACTCTTAAAGACGAGACGATTTCTCCAAATTCTATGACGTCAATCAGTAAGGAAACGAAATTTACAGACTCGAATGTTCCTGACGTAGGAGCTCAGATTCTTGTAGTAGATGATGATCCGGTAAATAGATCAGTCATTAAACAAATTTTGCAAAATAACGGTTTTGTTGTGACAACCTGCGCAAGCGGTTCACAAGCTCTCGCCTGTATAGATGAGAAAAAGTGGAGTTTGGTCATTACAGATGTGATGATGCCGCAAATGTCAGGTTATGAGTTATGTAAGCAAATACGTAAGCGCTACTCCATTGTAAAATTACCAATTCTGCTGCTAACGGCACGAAGTGCTGCAGAAGATGTACAAGTTGGGTTTCAGTATGGTGCAAATGATTACGTAAGAAAACCTGTGGATCGAATCGAATTAGTAGTACGCGTCCAAGCTTTAACCGATTTACAAAAATCCATGAATGAACGTACTGCAATGGAAGCGGCATGGTTGCAAGCGCAAATTAAACCACATTTCTTATTTAATACGCTTAATGCTATAGCCGCACTAAGCGAAGATGATCCGGAAAAAATGATGAATTTAATCAACCAGTTTGGTACGTATTTAAATTCCAGTTTTTCTACTCAAAATCTAAATCAGTTAGTGCCACTTGAGAATGAACTGCGTTTAGTCAAATCATACACGTATATTGAACAACAGCGTTTTAACGATCGTTTAAAGATTGAGTGGGATGTTCGAGTTCAATCGAAAGTGAAGGTGCCACCTCTATCCATTCAAACATTAGTAGAAAACGCGATTACGCATGGTGTGCTTTGTTTACCAGAAGGTGGAACAGTTACGATAACCATTGTTGAAGTATCAGATCATGTAGAGATTTCAATACATGATGACGGTATAGGAATGAGTGATGAAAGAATACGGACATTATTAGAACGCGAAAATGAGCAGGGTAAAGGAATTGGATTGATAAATACAGATAAGCGTCTAAAACAATTATTTGGAAATGGATTAGACATTACTAGTGAGATTTCTAAAGGAACAACTATATCATTTTATATAACTCTCTAAAAACTAAAAGAGGGCAATCACTATTCTAATAGAACAGTGATTGCCCTCGATTGTTTATTCTAAAAGTGAAGAAAAGAGTTCCATCGTTAACGAGTCTGGCGTAATGCCAAGATCTTCCATAATCAAGTCTTTTAGTTCATTAAAAACACGTAGAGCTTCTCCTCTGTTGCCATTGTTTATATGGAACTGGATAAGTTGACGAGTGTAATAATCGGAGTAGGGATCAGCTGCAATAAGACGTTGTAAGTATTTCTGTTTCTTTGTAGGCTGGGAGTCTGACGAGAAGTAATCAGCAACATTTTGAAGAGAATGAAGTAGCAGTTGTCTTAATGAATTGGCCTTTGCACCTGCCCACTCATAACCATTAACTTCTAAATAGTCTCCAGTATAGGTTTGCAGAAGCTTTTCGCATTGGGCAATCGTTTGCACAGTTACAATGGGTGATTCACTAAAATACTGTTCAAATTGTTGTGCGTCGGAGTGGAGTCCGTCTAACTGCATTGAATAACTGCCTTGTGCAAACTTAATGGCATTTGGATACCCTAAAGAATCTAGCAAGCTGCGCAAATAGGATATAGTTGTATGTAAGAGAATCTTGGCTCGTTTATATTCAACTTCTGGCCAAAGCGCATCGATTAGTGTATCACGGTGAATCGAGTCCTGTACATAGGTAATGAAATAGGCGAATAGTTCTTTAACTTTCGCTGTTTTCCATTTCACTTGCTCTGTCTCATGATATACCGTGAACTCCTTAAAACAAGTAATTTTAAACGAAGGACCCTGTTCTGTGGGGATGAGAACACTACCTTTAGAACGAATACTTAATTCTTCTTGTAGGCGATGGATAGTTTTTAACAGGCGATCCAGCAATATTGGTTTTAATAGGTAATCAATGGAATGTAGCTCGAAAGCTTGCACTGCATAATCTCGATAAGCAGTTACAAATACAATTAATATGTCTTTGTTCCAATCCAAGATTAAATCCGCCAATTCTAAACCGCTCATTCCAGGCATATCAATATCTAAGAAAATAACATCAAATGGAATCGATCTCATATTTTTTAATACTTCAGTCGCATTGGAATACGAGGCTACGATTTCAACTTCGCTTGTCTTCAATAATTGTTTCTTCATCTGTTTTAAAGCTAGGTGCTCATCGTCTACAAGTATTGCCCGTATCATTGTGATTTTCCTCCTCAACTTATCCACTTCCCGAACACATTCTATCATTATGTCAGATTGTGGAAATATAAACAAGGCTGACGCTAATTGAAAACAGTTTTAAAAACTATAATATCTACATCCTTATGGATATTTGAATGTTTAAAACGGCACTATAATAAATATTGAGGTTAATATGTTTTTACAAAAATGAAGACAACCTGAGAACATCTAAGTACAAGATGTAAATACAGGACTCGGGACATTGTATCTAGTTTTTTAAAGTTCCCACCCTAAATGAAACACTTTATATAGTAGCATTACAGATTCTCTGGAAAAGAGAGAATTTTATTTTGTGGGTAAACCACAAAAAATATATTCGCTGTAGGTGTCTCTAATGCCTACTATTACTGAGTTCCCATTTCTTGATTATCTCAGAAATTCACTTTGTCCCGAGTCCTGTTATATCAAAAAAACATGCCTCTTCTTTACAATTCCTCAATTTTTGCTATCCTGTAGAAACAATGAGAAAGGAGAAATCCGAAGTGAAACTTGATTATACTAGTGCGATACCATTGCATATTCAATTAAAAGATATCATTGAAAAACAAGTAGCGGAAGGGATTTTTTCTGAACAAATTCCGAGTGAACGCCAGTTTATAGGAGAATACAACATTAGCCGTAGTACGGTGCGTGAAGCCATCAATCTATTAGTTCGGGAAGGGATTCTTGAAAAGAGGCACGGTAAAGGTACATTTGTTTCGTTAAAACCGATTCATGATTGGCTTGGGAATTTAAGTAGTACGACGGAAGCCATCCGTGACATAGGAATGAAACCTGGGGCAAAACTAATCACGCATTACAAAACTATACCGTCGACTTATATTCAGGAGCGAACTGGGTTTACAGAAGCCTATTTTATAAAAAGAGTGCGTTATGCGGATGATATTCCAATTGGTATTGAACGACATTATTATCCAATTGCGATTGGAGAAGAGTTAATTAAATATAATTTAGATAATGCTACACTTTACGATTTAGTTCAAAATGAACTAGGTATACAGTTCGCCGAGGCAGATCAAACGATTTCGAGTGGGTATTTGTTGCCAGAGGATATGGAGTATTTGGATGTTCCAGCTAATACAAATGTTATGATTGCGGTGCGAATTATTAAAGATCAAGCTGGTTCTGTTGTTGAAATGGAAGAAGCATTTTATCGGAGTGATATGTATTCCTTTAAATTGAATCTATCACGAAAATTCGGGTAGTATTAAATGCTATCCCCCAATAATTACGTATTGTAATAAGATGTATTGAGTTTTCAAATATCTGAATTGAAAAAAAACATTGTAAACTAATACCACTTTCGTATACACTATTTATAAACCTACTACAACTGGTCCGGACGTCACGACCTATCGCATAAATGTTGTGCTGGTTAATTAAGGGAGAATGGAGTGATTTTCATGATTATTGGGGTTCCTCGTGAAGTTAAGAACAATGAACACCGAGTTGCACTTACACCATCTGGAGTTACGGCTTTTGTGCATGCAGGACATCGTGTGTTGGTGGAAAGCATGGCAGGTAATGAAAGCGGTTTCTCGGATGAGGAATATAGAGTATCAGGTGCTGAAATTGTAGCTACAGCGGGTGAAGCATGGGCGGCAGAGATGGTGATGAAGGTCAAAGAACCGCAACCTGAAGAGTATAGTTACTTAAGGGAAGGCTTAATTCTATTTACGTACCTCCATTTAGCTGCCGAGGAAAATTTAACGCGACAACTTGTTGAGAAAAAGGTAACTGCAATCGCTTATGAAACAATTCAGAACAGTAATGGTTCATTACCACTTTTAGCTCCAATGAGTGAGGTTGCTGGGCGGATGTCGGTTCAAATTGGTGCACAGTTTTTAGAAAACTCCAAGGGCGGAAAAGGTATTCTTCTTGGTGGTGTACCAGGAGTTAAACCAGCAAATGTTGTCATCATTGGTGGTGGTGCTGTAGGAACAAATGCCGCGAAAATGGCGATCGGTCTAAGAGCGAATGTAACCATTATTGATATCAATGCAAATCGTCTCCGTGAATTGGATGATATGTTTGGTGGAACTATCACAACCTTAATGTCAAATCCACTAAACATTCAAGAGGCAGTAGAACATGCAGATCTATTAATTGGGGCAGTACTGATACCAGGTGCTAAAGCTCCGATATTGGTTTCTGAGGATATGGTAAAGAAAATGTCCAAAGGGTCTGTCATTATTGATGTTGCAGTTGATCAAGGAGGATCGATTGAAACAATTGACCGTATTACGACACATGATGACCCAACATATCTGAAAAATGGCGTATTGCATTATGCTGTTGCAAACATGCCTGGTGCCGTAGCGAGAACATCAACTATATCATTGACGAACAATACAAGTCATTATGGTGTTTTACTCGCGAATAAAGGATTACAGAATGCGGTTGAAACAAACGAAGCATTTGCCAAAGGTGTAAATACACATGATGGATTTGTAACATACGAAAAGGTTGCCACTACACACAACATGCCTTATAAATCACTATCTACTATCTTTACTGAAAAACCAGTTTCTTCCTTTTGAACCTACTGTTAAGTTAGAATGATAATAGAATGGGGGAAAGACCTATGAAGACAGCAGTTGAAATGAGTAATATGATGGAAAAAACAACATCTCATTTATGGAATGCAATGCATCGCCACAATCCAAATGCACAGCAAACGGTTGGAGTATCAGGTGAAGGATCATGGTTTACAGATGAGAACGGAAATAAATACCTCGATGGTGTGTCAGGTTTGTGGTGTTTGAATCTTGGTTATGGGCGTCAAGAAATAGTGGACGCAGCCACAGAACAAATGAAAAAGCTATCTTATTTTCCGTTAACAATGAATCATCAACCTGCCGTCGGATTGGCGAAGAAAATAAGTGAATTGTTAGGTGCGAGTTATCAAACCTTCTTTTCTAATAGTGGTTCTGAGGCAAATGAAACGGCTTTTAAAATCGCGCGTCAATACCACAGCCAAACGGGGAATCCAGGCAAATTTAAATTCATTTCGCGTTATCGTGCTTACCATGGATCGACACTTGGGGCATTAAGTGCAACCGCACAAGCAAATCGCCGTGTCAAATATGATCCAGGGGCGCCAGGGTTTTTACATGTATATCCACCTTATAGCTATCGCTCAATCTTTGGTGGAGATCCGGAAGAGTCTGATTTAAAAGCTGCGCAAATGCTTGAAGAAATGATCAATTGGGAAGGAGAAGAGACTGTAGCAGCCTTCATTATGGAACCGTTCATTTCAGGTGGAGGTGTCATTATCCCATCTAATAAATATATTCAACGCGTTGCGGAAATTTGTAAAAAGTACAATGTATTACTGATTATGGATGAAGTCGTTTCCGGTTATGGTCGAACAGGTGAAATGTTTGGCTTCATGCATGCAGAAGGCGTTCAACCCGACATTGTGACAATGGCAAAAGGTTTAACAAGTGGTTATTTACCGCTTGGAGCTACAGCTGTTAAATCGGAAATCTATGATGTGTTTAATCAGGAAGGAAAAGATAATCACTTCCGACATGTTTCCACTTATGGTGGTCATCCAGCTTCATGTGCTGTTGCACTTAAAAATATTGAAATTATTGAGAGGGAAAATATCGTTGATCGTGTACGTGAGTTAGGCGAAACGAAATTAGGTAAACTAGATAGTCTAATAGACCACGAAAATGTTGGGGAAGTTAGGCGGGTTGGTTTTCTACTTGGGTTGGAAATGGTAAAAGATAAACAATCAAAAGAACCTCTGGATGATTTGAAGATGGCTGAAATCGTTGGCAAGTGCAAACAAAAAGGCTTGATTATTGGTAAAAATGGTGACACTGTCCCAGGTCAAAATAATGTTATCATCGTTGCACCACCATTAACAAGCACGGAAGAGGATTTGGATTTCATCGTTGAAACAGTAGAATCTGTTATTCGTAGTCTCTAAATTAACCCTGACTCACATGCTGCTAATCTGGAGTAAAGAGCGGGATGGATGGGAAGGTAATATAGATGAATTACGAAAGATTAAAAACATTTATTGCAGTTGCTGAAAAGAAAAGCTTTTCTGACGCAGCAAAAATATTGTATGTTACTCAACCTACGATTACATCACAAATAAAGGCGCTGGAAGAAGAACTAAATACTAAGCTATTTGAGAGAACCACGAAAAAGGTAGCAATGACTCTATCCGCACATGTTTTATTGAAATATGCCAAAGAGATTATCCGTTTAAGTGATTCAGCTCAAAAGGAAATTTTGCAAATGGAAAACACTATAACTGGTGATTTAAGTATGGGATGTAGTCTAACAATAGGTGAGTATATACTTCCAGAGTTCTTAAAAAGATTTATAGATTCGTACCCACTCATTCAAATGAGTGTTAAGATCGAGAATTCAAACAAAATCGTAGATAATCTTAAAGATCAATTAATTGATGTTGGGTTAATTGAAACACCAATAGAGGATCCACAAATTACTCTGGAACCAATTTTAGAAGATGAACTTATTTTGATTGCTGCACCAGATTATTTTTCTAATAATGAACTGAATATTTCATTGGATCAACTGAAAGAAACACCGCTTATTATTAGGGAAAAAGGATCAGGTACACGAGCTGTTGTGGATAAATATTTAAAACAGGCCGGACTTTCATTAAATGATTTAAATATAGTTATGGAGTTTGGAAGTACTGAGGCTATTAAAACGGCTGTTGAATTAGGCTTGGGAGTGTCGTTCATTTCAAAAAGTGCGATAAAAAAAGAATTAAAATTAAAATTGCTAAAGACATATTCAATTAAAAATATATCTTTTTATCGCTCCTTTTACATCGCATTTTGTAAAGATCGCGTTTTAAAATCATCAACTGAATTATTTTTGGATGAGTTACGAAGTATTATTCGGGAAAAAGAAGTAGGTACTCTAATCCACCTACCGACGAGCAATGCTCGATGTAAATAGATTGAAAAATCAGTAATTATATTTAGAGGAGGAATTTTAAAATGGTAAAAGAACAAACAATGGTGAAAAAAGCAACGAATCAAAAGGTTAAAATGACACCAAGCGAGGCAATCGTCGAAACACTTCTAGCGGAAGGTGTTAAAGAGGTTTATGGTATTTTGGGCTCGGCCTTTATGGATATGCTAGATTTATTCCCGGCAGCTGGTATAAAATTCTTATCGGTTCGTCATGAACAAAGTGCTGGACATATGGCGGATGCCTTTACACGTGTTTCCGGTGTTGCAGGGGTTCTTGTTGGACAGAACGGACCAGGAATTACAAATATGGTAACGTCCGTTGCAGCTGCGAACCAAGCACATACACCAATGGTTATTATCTCCCCTTCAGCAGGGACGCCTACAATTGGTTGGGATGGATTCCAAGAATGTGACCAAGTTTCCATCTTTAAAGAAATTACGAAAGAAACAGTCCGCGTAACACATGTGAGCCGTGTAGCTGATTGTCTGCGTACTGCTTTCCGAATTGCGTATGCTGAGCGCGGACCAGTATTGTTCGATATTCCACGTGATCTATTTTATGGAGAACTGGAAGAACAAATTCTGCAGCCACATCAGTATCGTGTTGATGCCAGAGGTTGTGGTGACCCCGCATCGATTAAGAGAGCTGTGGAACTATTAAAAGACGCAAAATACCCTGTTATTATTTCGGGACGTGGCGCAGTAGATGCAGATGGTATTGATGCGGTTGCTCAAATAGCTGAGCATTTAACAGCACCTGTTGCAGTAACATATATGCACAATGATGCTTTCCCTGCAAATCACCCACTTGCAGTTGGGCCAATTGGTTATATGGGATCAAAAGCTGCAATGCATACGCTGAAAAAAGCAGATGTCGTTCTAGCGATTGGAACACGTCTATCGGTATTTGGAACATTACCTTGTTACGATATTGATTATTTCCCGAAAAACGCTAAAATAATTCAAGTCGATATTAACCCACGACAAATCGCACGAACACATCCCGTGGAGGTTGGAATTATTGGCGATGCAAAAGCAGCGAGTGACGAGATTTATAAACAATTAATTTCTGCCTTACCATCTCCAGAGAAAAAACAGGATCGTTTGGAAGAGCTTGGCAAGGTCAAGGAAGAATGGGAACAAGAACTGATCGACTTGGCAATGGTAGACGGTAGTCCAATCAACCCACGTCGTGCCTTGTTAGAATTAAGAAAAGCCTTGCCTGAAAACACGATTATCTCATCCGATATTGGAAACGTATCATCGACTGCCAATGCATACCTGAAATTCAATCAATCTAGACGTCATATCGCAGCATTAACATTTGGTAATACTGGCTTTGCTTATCCAGCAGCACTTGGAGCTCAGCTGGCCGAGCCGGATTCACCAGTAGTAGCCATCATTGGTGATGGTGCATGGGGAATGAGTTTGCATGAAGTAAGCACGGCTGTGGAACAAGATATTCCTGTTATCGCTTGTGTGTTTAACAATAAATCATGGGCAGCAGAGAAAAAGAATCAAGTCGACTTTTATGATAACCGCTTTGTCGGCGCCGATATTGATGCGCCTGATTTCGCTGAAGTAGCTAAATCAATGGGAGCAATTGGCCATACGATTACTAATCCAGAGGATATTGGACCGATAGTAAAAGAGGTTTTGGAGCAACGTAAGCCAGCAGTCCTAAACATCTTCGTGGACGGGACACAGCTTGCACCACCATTTAGAAAAGACGCATTAAAAATGCCAACAAGATTTTTGGATAAATATAAACACCTAGATCATGATGCATGGAAAAAATAAAAATAAATAAGTAAGCAAAAACATCTCCATACTGGCCTATGCTAGCATGGAGATGTTTTGTTATGAGAAAGAGATAACATTTATCATCTATTAACTAACCTTTCAGGCACAATAAATAAGTTTTCGGCCTTGATGTAAAATGGCTGAAGGAGGTAAATTATCAGGCTATACTTGAATAGAGATACAATTGTTGTGAAAAGTCTTGTGAATTTGTTCGTCAGTTATAAGGGAATCTGCAGCTAACACGGTACCTATTAGTTCAAAATAGTCAATAGGTATTTGGTGAAGTGGATCATCTCTACTTCATTGCAACACACGTAAAAAAGTAAATCAATATATAAATGCTTTGTAACTGAGGCACTGAAATTCTTTATCCAATCGTAAATGAGAATTTGTTACATTGAAAATACATTCAATCGCCCAGCTTCCTTTACTGATTGCCCGGCTTCACTTATCAATGCTCTAATTCGTTTGAGATTGACCGCAAATATGGCCATCGCACCTTGTATCTGCATACCGATAGACCTGCGTGTTATCAATACACACTGTACTGACGAAGTAGTTGTCCTAAAGTTGCCTAGGAATAACTAGCGAAGGCACCTTTTTAGTGGGAGGCATCCAAAATGCACCAAAGCGTGTCAAATGGACAATTCGTAGTTCAACCTATAATCCAGGACTTTTTCAGTGGCCTCGGCGTGGATGTAATACCCGTACAAGACCTGCGGAAGCACATCCTAGAACACTATGAAACCAGCAAAATGGAACCCCTTTAGGGTGCTTCTAGGCACAGCCTGTCCGCAGGGAAGAAATCCCGAAACCTGATGGTGGAGTGCGGTTATTAGGTATCCCTACCGTGACAGATCGTCTCATTCAACAAGTCATTGCCCACGAATTAACCTCTTTATATGATCCGACATTTTCAATCCATAGCTTTGGGTTTCGAACAAATCGATGCGCCAGTGATGTGATAAGGAGAGCAAAAGGATATATTCAAGGGGGGAATCGTAGGGTTGTGGATATGGACTTAGAGAAGTTCTTAGACATGGTGAATCATTATAGGTTCACGAGAACACTTGTGAAGCAAATTGAAGATAAACGTCTACTCGGGCCAATCCGTAGCCGTCTGAAATCTGGAACCATATATAAGTGGTCTGGTGACAACAAGTGCAGAAGGAACTCCACAAGAAGGACCTCTTAATCTTCTACTCTCTAATGTTGTCTTAGATGAACTGAATATAGAGTTGGAGAAAATGGAACATAACTTTGTCCGATACGCCGATGCCTGCAATATCTATGTGAAAACAAAGAAATCGGAAAATTGATTCGTGCATTCCATCACTTCATTTATCGAAGGGAAACCTAAGTTGAAAGTTAATCAGAATAGATCCGCGATGGACCGCCCTTGGAAGAGGAAGTTTCTTGGATTCATCTTTACTTTTCAGAAAGAATCAAAGGTTCCGATTCCTGAAGAAAGTTTAAAGCGGATAAAAAATAAAATCCGCGAGATAACCTCTAGGAAGAAATCCTATCCCATAGATTATCGAATCAAGAAATTAAATCAATACCTGTTGGGTTGGTGCAGTTCCTTCGTTTTGGGGGAGGGCCAAGTGTTTTCGGAGACTTCGATTCTTGGATTAGAAGAAGGCTTCGAATGTCTACGTGTAAAAACTGGAAGGTACTAAGTAAGAAGGTGAGAGAACTCATTGGATTAGGTGAACAGAAAGTTAAGGCATAGGAATAGGGTAACTCACGTAAGAGTTACTGGAGAACTTCCAAAAGTCCTTTATTATATAGAGCCCTCGGAAACTCCTACTGGAGTTTCCGAGGGCTCAAAAGTCTACTATCACGATAAGTAAATTTACGTCATCAGTCTTAATTGAACCGCCATATACCGAACGGTACGTATGGTGGTGTGAGAGGTCGGGAGGTAATCACTCCCTCCTACTCGTTTGAATATCGGCGCTGATTATTTAATATCCTCAATACTTGCAGCTGTAACAGAAGTTAAGGCACCGGAACATCCTCTGTTTTTTTATCAACATAATCCATTTCAACATTTGGCTCTTCAATATCTGCACTTGCAGCTGCCACAGGAGCTAAGACAGATGTAAAATCCTCTGCTTTTTTATCAACATAATCCCCCAAAACATAATGATCCATTTCACCTTTTGGAATGGCACTATAACTTTTAAATCTAGTAATAAAGAAGATACCACCAAGTCCAACCCAAATAGATAAGGCGATCCATGACGGTGTTCCTAGGAATCCGGGTGAACCTGGTACGACAAGTAAAAGGAAAAACCCTATGCTACTGATTACACCTAGTAAACATAAAAACTTACGTGTTGGTGCAACAATGGAAATTCCTTTTGGATTCTTTGCGGATGCATCTGACCATTTAAGTAAACGGTAAGCTATAAAACAGGTATAGAAGTAGGCGATTGTTACTCCAAGAGCCGACATATCAACTACCCATAATAACGCTTGTCGTCCAAATAATGGAGCGAAAACGGTTACAGCCAAGGTGAATAAAATACCAATATATGGTGTTTTATATTTGGGATGTAATTTTCCAAATGCTGCTGGAAGGACTTTGGCTCTTCCCATTGCGAACAGTAGTCGACTAGTTGATGCATAAAAACCATTAAGTCCGGTAAAGATACCCATCATTAAAGCAAAGGAAAGTAAAATAACTCCCCAAATCCCATAGGCATTTTCGACAATAGTACCTGTTCCCCAAATAGATCCTGTTTCAACAGCACTAGTCCAAGATTGACCTACACCAGTAGCTATTATGGATAAACAATAGGCAAAACCTGCACAAAGTAGAGCGATAACAATTAATTTAAATGACTTTTTAGGAGAAAAGTCAAATTCTTCAGCCGCTTGTGGTATATTACTAAACCCAACATATGCCCAGGGTGCAATGGCAACGATGGCAATGATTGATGACAAAGCTCCTACCCCTGGATTAAACAGTGGTTGTATGTTCGTAAAAGAGCTGGCTGGATGTAGAATCATACCGATTGTTAGTAAAGCTAAGCCAACTATTAATGCGACACAAAATACAAATTGAGAAAATCCGGATAAGTCCGCTCCTCGTATATTTATAAAAGCAAAAACTACTAATGCGATACAGGCAATGACAACCTCTCCCGCATAAACCTCCCATCCAGCAATACTATACATAAAACCTCGTTCAACAATAGATGGTAAGACAAATTTTCCTAGAAGTGCTATGGCAGATGCATTTAATGCTACAATCGACATATAGCCAAGCGTTAAAAACCATCCACATACAAATGCATGATATCTACCTAATCCATAATAAGCATAGGTAAACTCACCTCCAGATATGGGTAACTTTTCAACAAGGAAACCGTAGCTAATTCCGATGATTATCATCAAGAGCGCTCCAATTAAGAAACCAATAATGACCCCGAGTGGTCCCGCCATTCCCATCCAATCAACTGGTAAAACAAACGCTCCCCATCCAACCGCCGAACCAAAAGCAATTGCCCAAACCCAATGTGGTTTTAATGTTCTCTGTAACTGTTCACGTTGTTCCATTTGTATTCCTCCTCGTCATTATTTTTTGTAAGCGCTATCAAAATAGTTTTTTTAAAAAGTGTCTATGATTCACACCCGAAAAGCCAAAATCGCCTTGATTGTTTCCTGACCGAAACTGAAAAGTGGTAAAATAGTAAATATCGCACAAAAAGGATCCGAGGAAGGGGGAAATTAGGTACACCAATCGGAAACGCAACAGAAGTATACCGACACATGTTTAACAAAAGCGATAATAGCTTATAACTTCAAAGCTGTGATAAAAATATAGAGCTAAGACGGTTTACTTGGCATGTTTAAAGTCGCTCCTCTCCGAAATTACTGCCCATTGTAAAAAAAATATTTGAATTCACAATAAACTCTTAAGGGATTTTCAAACCTTATCTTATTGGGGTTAAATCATGTCTATAGATTAAATTCTAGCGGTTAAATACTGAATAATCAACAATTTCTGTAAATTAGAGTTATTGGAAAGTGAGATAAGGTTTATGGTTAATTTTTATATACTGTCGTGTTTTCATGAAATAATAATTCGAACTGAATAATTAGCTTTATGGTGAATATGTAAAAAGTTGGTCGGTCCCGTCAATGTAACGAGGAGAATACTTTTTAAAACCACTATCTCATTTAGAAATGGGAAGGGGAAAAGGATTTGAGGATTCAAAGCAGCACTGCCATAAGGTGAAGTGCACATTACCCTTCGGAGGATAAGAGGGTGTTTGTTCCACGGTAAATTCCTTTTGATGGAAGTTCCTTTATGTAGTGACATGTAACCATCTTCTATTTGTGATTAGCAGTGGCTTGCAGGACTTTATGTATATCCTGTGGATTAGAGTAACAACACTTGAATACATCCAGTAACATTTGCCCCGCATTATGCATCGCAATTCGCAATACATCCAGAAATCGCTTGTTTTCCACTTCTAGTTCCAATGAAGGTTGATCAGTCGTCTCTGTGGATGCCCTTTCAGGCAATGAAGAAAGCTCCTCTCTAGCCGTATGGATCCGTTTCTCGGTTTTTTCCTTTTGTTGCGCTAGCTTCTACATGTCATTCTGCTGTAGAAGCTAACGCAACAAAAGTGAACTTACCTAGCGATATGAGCCATCTATCGGCCTGTTCTTCACCGCTACTAATCATAGTATCTCAACTTTCGCAGACTGAAATCGGCAAATAAGCCTTGATATAACTAGGCAGAGCAGCGATCCACCGTTCCAGTTGACTTTGAATTAACTTTTTGATTTTTGAATTCGTCTGTTTGCGCGCATCTCAAGTAGACCGATCAACTGCTGTAAAGCGATAGCCCAATCGAGTTTATTTTCTTCGTCGCACAGCTCATAAAAAAGCCCACCAAGTGTGCGTTGATCAGTATGGCAGCGGTTTTGCCACGTAAGTACGATATAGCGCGCGAAAACAATTATTGTATGACTGATTAGCACGTCGAAAGAGCGATTTTGAAATTCCTTCTCCAATCTTAAAAGGGACTCGGCCGTCTTAAAGAAGGCCTCAATATCCCACCGCATGCCGTAAATCCGGACGATTTCCTGTTCGGCTAGACTGCAGTCGGTACTAAGGATGGCAAGCTATTCACTGCGTTTATTCCTGTTCTGGATAAAAACAATCTTAACAGGCGTTCCATTCTTCATCACCGTGTCGATGGAACGAAGAATCCCTTTCTTGGACTCGACAGGCTGCGCCAGTTGATACAGTTGCTTCAAGGAAACCGGTTTTCCATTGACGAGGTAGCGCTGCTTTGTTTTTTTTACCATGCCAATGACGTCCAATCCCTGCTTTACGATGGCTTTGACAAGTGGAGGCAGGGTGAACCATGAATCCATCAAGACATAGCTGGCTTCCACTTCGTTTGCCAGGGCCCGTCTAATCATGTCAGGCAATCTGTTTAGGGGCTGACTGAAGCGTATTCTCTCGACGTTTATAGCCGCAAGTGCGTTTTTCGATATCTTGAGAAATGCTATTAATTTGAGACTTTTTCGAACTGAGCAGGGAAAATCGATAGGCAGGAACGTATGGCCATCCGACCATCCCAAGGTTAACATGCGAAAACCTTTGTAAAAGCGCATTTTCAGGGACGCATGATCAAAGCAGCGTGCTAATAATTCTACTTTTTTACTACGATTTCGATCATACGCAGAATCATCGATGATCAACACTTTCGGCCGATCTTTATCTGTAAGGCGAGTCACCTTTTGAATGGTGAATGTACTTAAAAGAAGGAGAAAACGATGCCAATTGAACGTGGATTATTTCAAAAATCGATACACGGCATCTTGGCTGGATAGTTGTCTGCTTTCTTCGAGTCGAGTAGAGAATACCAATTCTTGTGCTGGAAAATCAGTCAGAACACCAGCTGGAATAAGTACGAACAGCTGAAACCAAGGGATTTTCGAATGCCTGTTTCGCGCAAATGCTTATTGATTTTCAGCTCGGTAAAAACAGAATCCAATTCCTTTGGCAGTTGATTATGTGGGCTCGTTTGATCTATCATAGTAGGGACACCTCTTCTGTGGTAGTGATTTCTTAAACAATCTCACTTTACCAAAGAATGAGGTGTTTTTTCATTTCTTATTGTAGATGTCAAGGTTACTAATCGGCAAGCCCTAGTGCTAACACTATCAATGGTTACATACTATTTTTCTAGTGCAAAAGTTAAGTAAATGCTTTTTTCATTCTTTCAATTTGAGCTTATATAATAGAAGGAACAGATCTTATCGGAAGAGGTGGCATGTATGGCGATTGTAATACCTTTCAAAACTTAAAAAAGGCACCGTCTTGGGCGGTGCCTTTTTTAAGTTTTTTTCCTTAATATTAATATTTGGCTTATGAAGCCAGTTTTATATTTCAATTATAAAGGGAAGAATCATCGGCCTTCTTTTTGTTTGAGTATATAATAGATTTTCAATTGATTTTTTTAGATTATGTTTTAAATCATTTCGTTTATCCCCATTCGATTGTTTTGATTCGTTAACGATAGTAATAACTAGCTGATTCACTTCATTCAAAATATCCTCCGCAGCACGTTCATAAACGAATCCACGGGAAATTATATCTGGATTTGAAATGATCTGCCCATCCGTTTTGCTTAGGGTAATTATAACAATCAGCATACCCTCCTCTGAAAGCAATTTACGATCACGTAATACAATTTTCCCAACGTCTCCAACACCTAGTCCGTCCACGAAAACATTACCGGCTTGTATTCGTCTTGTTTGACTAGCAGCAGTGTTGTTAATATCTACTACATCTCCATTGTTAATAATGAAGACGTTCTCACTTTTCACGCCAACAGATTCGGCTAATGTTCGATGTTGCTGAAGCATACGAAATTCTCCATGAATGGGAATGAAATATGTTGGTTTCATCAAGGTGAGCATGAGTTTTAACTCTTCCTGGAAGGCATGTCCCGAAACATGCATACCTGATGTGCTACCGGATCCATAGATAACTTTGGCCCCTAAATGGAATAAATTATCAATGATGCGTGACACACTTTTTTCGTTACCAGGTATAGGGCTTGATGCCAGAATGACGGTATCTCCAGCCAATACAGATACTTGACGGTACGTTGAAGTCGATAAACGTGATAATGCTGCCATAGGCTCACCTTGACTGCCTGTGCAAATAATGACAACTTCATCTGGTGCCATCCGATTAATTTCATTTGCCTCTATTAAAGTGCCATCAGGTATTGTTAAATATCCGAGTTCTGCTGCGACGGATACAATATTCACCATACTTCTACCAAGCAAGGCAACCTTTCTATTTGTTTTAAGGGCAGCATTTATGATTTGCTGAACCCGATAAACGTTTGATGCAAATGTAGAGATAAATATTTTTTGGTTGGCCTTGCGAAAAGCATCTTCAATATGTTCGCCAACTACGCGTTCAGATTGTGTAAAACCAGGGCGTTCAGCATTAGTGCTCTCGGATAATAGAAGCAGCACTCCACGGTTCCCGATCTCGGTCATTTTATGAAAATCTGTATACTTCTCATTTATAGGTGTTAAATCAAACTTGAAGTCGCCTGTGTGTACAACGGTCCCTACTGGTGTATGAATTGCAATTCCTAGACAATCCGGAATACTATGATTTACAGTGAAAAATGTCATGTTTAGCGTACCTGCCTCAACATTCGAATCCGCATTAATCGTCTTTAGTTCCGTTGCACGTAGAAGTCCGTGTTCTTTCAATTTCAATTTAATTAAACCGAGGGTCAAGTTAGTCGCATATATAGGAATACTTAGCTGTTTTAGTAAGTATGGAATACCACCAATATGATCTTCATGCCCATGAGTCACAATCAATGCACGGATTTTATCTTTATTGTTTTGTAAGTATGATATATCTTGAATAATTAAATCCACACCTAATAAGGTTTCATCAGGGAACTTGGCACCACAGTCGATAATGATGATGTCATCTCCATATTGGAGTACGTACATATTTTTTCCGATTTCATTTATGCCACCCAAAGCAAAAATGGATAACGTGTTCTTTCCTATTTTCAATGCGAAAAACCCCTTACAAAGTTATTTTCAATAAGTTAGATGTAGATTATGATGACCATAATAATAAAATTTATGTAGTATGAACATAGATAAGTTCTCTTTGCTTATTTCTCAGTGTGGAAAGTGGGTTTAAAATAGGAAGAAGCGAATTGGCAGAAGGTAGTAGATAGGGAAGCAAATGAAGTAAGTTTAGCCTAGTCAAACATTCACAACGGCATATTTAAAGTTATTATACATTTACATGTGAAATGCAATTAGATTCACCTGTACGATAGGTTTTGTTGTAATAACATAAAAAAATACCTGCTGCCTGTCAAAATGACAGGCAGCAGGCCATAGAGGAGAAATATGAAAGGGTGTTACTTATTAAGGGTTCATTGCCATGGACATGGTTGGTAATAGGTCATTGGTCAATGTGTAAAGGGTAACGAGTGATTGGTTTCAGCAAGTTTGAGTTCATATTCCCCACTCTATGCCTCAAAAAGGAGTCTCACCTTTTTGAGGTTAAAAGTAGTTAGCGCCATCAAAGTCAAGAACGATTGTATAGTTTTTCATGTTAATTCGATTCGATAACTGGTGTGCCGCTTTTTCAGCTTGTTGTGCTCTCAGTCGATATTCTTCTGGATCAAATAATGCTACACGATAAATCGTAGTGGATTCGGCAAAACCATATTGTATTTCTTCTTTACTCGCTAAAGAGAATTGTTTATAGTAAGAAGACTTTGCACGCAATTGGATAGCCAGTTCAATGGCTTCAACTAATGATAGTTGTTTGTCTTCGAATTCTACTGTATTTGTGCTGTTTGCTACGTAGATGAGATAATCTAGTTTGCGTTGATCTAGTCTAACTTGTTCCATCTCGGCTTCTACGTCTTTTAATGTTCGGCTGATTATTGGACGTGGTGCACCTTTTTCAACCGTTATGAAAGCGACTCGTTGGGCTTCTGTTTCCAGTTCACGTAATTGTTTAGATAAGATACTTTTTAATTTAATACCTTCAGCTAATGTAATGTTCATGATTTCACCTCGTCTGTTAGTATAAAGTCTGGATTCTTACTATCCAATACAGAACTCTGATAGTCGCCACCATTTATGCTGGTGAACATTTTTCCGCAAGCTTCAGCTAATTGTAGAGCCTTGTCGTTATCTAGCGAAGGATGAATGAAAAGCAATTGAATGATGTTTTCGGTTTCCTCTGTTACGGCTGTTCGTATTGAATCAACATATGGACTACCAAACGGACTGTATCCGTCGCTTAGAAGTAAGATGTTTTCAAAGGTATTGAATTGATTATTCAATCCTTCGTAGCCGTCCTCAGCCGTGCCGACAGACAACATAATATCTCCCGCTATTTTGTCAGCATCATAAATAACTGTTGGGATTTCGTATTGCAAGGAAAAGAAAGTGTTCAGATCTTCTGCACTATGGAAGGACGATGTATAGCGACGATCTTTGATCTGTTGTAAGAGTAACTGAAGAGCTGGCGGCTTAGTCGATGGGTCTGCACCGAGAGTTGTCCAAATGGATTGCCATTCCGCTAGACCGTTGAAATCTGTCAAATCTTTGTCGAGTAGCTCGAAATATAGTTGTTCTTGGAATAATTGTAATCGTCCTTTTAGCATTTGAGGTGATGCAGAGACGATTGTTTTGTTATAATAGATTAAGCCTAATTTAAAATCAGGGATTTTCGTGAATATAGAAGAATCAATAGTAAGTTGCATCAGTATCACCTGCTTGTAATTTTACTTCATCTTATCATAAGGGAGGCGGGGAATGGTGAATGTCGCTCAGTTACAGCATGAAATACAAACGTTTGCGGCGTCCATTGGAATAGACAAAATTGGTTTTACGACAGCAGCCCCGTTTGTGAAATTGAAAGATCGTCTGAAACAACAGCAACGATTGAACTATCAATCCGGTTTTGAAGAGCCGGATATAGAGAAACGAACGGAGCCTTTATTATTACTAGATCAAGCAGAGAGTATTATTGCTATAGCAGTTGCATACCCTTCGAAAATGTCAGACAGTCCCCGTGGGAAAAAAGGGGAACGTCGTGGTATGTTTTGCAGGGCTTCTTGGGGTGAAGATTACCATACCGTATTGCGTGATAAACTAGCACAACTGGAATTATTCATTTTAACTAAGGTACCCGATGCGCGACTTCGTTCTATGGTAGATACAGGAGAACTTGTAGATCGTGCAGTAGCAGAACGTGCGGGTATCGGTTGGTCGGCTAAGAACTGTTCAATTATTACACCGGAGTTCGGGTCGTACGTTTATCTGGGTGAAATGATTACGAATCTGCCATTTAAACCAGATGAGCCGATGGAAGATCAATGTCTAGACTGTAATTTATGTTTGGATGCTTGTCCGACTGGCGCGCTTGTACAGCCTGGACAATTAGATGCCCAGCGTTGTATTGCGTTTTTGACACAAACAAAGAAACCTGTACCTGAAGAATTCCGTCTCAAGATCGGGAATCGTTTGTATGGATGTGATACTTGCCAAACCGTTTGTCCAAAAAACAAAGGAATGAATCACAAACATCAACTTTCATTCACGCCTGAGCCAGAGCTCGTAAAACCTTTGTTGCTGTCACTATTGTCCTTATCCAATCGTCAATTTAAAGAGCAGTATGGTCATATGTCGGGCTCTTGGCGCGGGAAAAATCCGATTCAGCGAAATGCGCTCATTGCATTGGCTCATTTTAAAGATGAATCGGCGATACCAGAACTAACGAGATTGATAAAAGAAGATCCGCGACCGATGATTAGAGGGACAGCTGCATGGGCACTTGGGGAGATTGGAACGACAGAAGTACAAGAGGTGCTCAAAGAATGTTTGGTTATAGAAGAAGATGAGTTTGTAGTAAGTGAAATTAAGCAGGCTCTAGAACAGCTGCATATTAATTGAAAGAAGGTAGTAAGATGACGATTCACGTTGCATTATTCGAACCACAAATTCCCGCGAATACAGGAAATATATCCCGTACGTGTGCGGGTACCGATACTGCTCTCCATTTAATAAAGCCACTTGGTTTTTCTACTGAAGATAAAATGTTGAAACGTGCCGGACTAGATTACTGGGAGCATGTTGATATTACGTATCACGATGGAATTCAAGAGTTTATAGACGCGTATCCCGAGGGTGAGTTTTATTTCATTACAAAATTCGGAGAGACGAGCTATGACACGTTTGATTATTCGGATACCGATAAGGATATTTTCTTTGTGTTTGGCAAAGAGACAACCGGATTGCCAAATGAAATAACGGAGCAGTATAAAGAAAGTTGTTTGCGTATTCCGATGAACGATGAGCATATCCGTTCATTGAACTTGTCGAATACTGCTGCGATTCTAATCTATGAAGCGCTTCGTCAACAGAGATTTGCACATTTAACGTAATATATAAAAAAAGGGGATTGGCTCATGGCCAATCCCTTTCTATTTACTTCATTTGATTCGTTTTTGATTCGCCTGGCTTATTTTCATATCCGCCAGTCAAGATTGCAGATAAGAATGCAAAACAAACGGCCATAATTAGAATTAGTCTCATTGTTTGTACCTCCTATGAAATCAATAGTCCTTCATACAGTATACCGTAAAAATTATATAAATGAAATAATCTTCGTCATTTTATGTGACAGGTTACTAACAAATCTTAATGAGGCAGGAATAGCAACTGATAAGCGAATAGTACCGCAAAGATATACATTAATAAGGGCACTTGCTTACCTTGCCCCTTTGTAATCTTCAGTAACGGGTATGTGATGAACCCAAGTGCAATACCTGTCGCAATACTTGAAGTAAGTGGCATCGTTAAAATAACTAGAAATGCTGGGAACGATTCGTCGAATGAATCCCAGTCAATGTTTTTCACCGCACCGATCATCAAACTACCTACAATGATCAAAGCTGGTGCCGTAATGGCTGCGACGCCAGATAAGGCGCTAACGATCGGACTGAAAAACGCAGCGGCTATGAATAGCACGGCAACCGTTAATGTAGTTAACCCTGTACGACCGCCTACGGCTACACCAGAGGACGACTCGACGTAAGCGGATGTAGGGCTAGTTCCGACCATTGAGCCGACTGTGGCGGCTACTGAGTCGGCTAGAAGCGCATGGCGAGCACGAGGTAAAGAATTACCTTTCATGAGCCCTGCTTGCTTGGCTACGCCGATCATCGTTCCCGTTGTATCAAATAAAGTAACGAGTAGAAATGATAGTACGACACCGTATAAACCGTATGAAATTACATCTTCCATGGCCTGTACAGGATTCCATACAAGAATTCCTTCAGGCAGGTGAGGCATTTTTACAACACCATCGAAGTGTAACTGCTTCGTGAAGAAGGCGACGATACCTGTTGCAATCATACCTATAAAAATAGCCCCGTAGACATTGCGATTCATAAGAATAATCGTCACGAGCAATCCGAACAAAGTCAGTAATACGGCAGGCGAGGTGAGTTCACCTAGCTGTACGATGTTGGACTCATGAGGAACTACTAATCCCGATAATCGCATCCCGATGAAAGCGATAAACAATCCAATTCCAGCTGTAATACCATGTTTAAGATTTTCGGGAATGCCTTCTATTAGCTTTTCCCGGAAAGAAGTCATTGATAATAATACGAAAATCAGACCTGCTATAAAGACCGCAGAAAAAGCTGCTAAATAGTCCAGTTGACCGTTTGAACCTATGACGACTGAAGCAAAGTAGGCGTTCAACCCCATACCTGGTGCAATAGCGATTGGGTAATTAGCGAATAAGGCCATCCAAAGTGTACCGATGACAGTAGCTATTATAGTGGCTAAAAAGACTTGGTCAAATGGGACACCGGCCTCCGATAAAATAATGGGATTGACGATGACGATATAGACCATCGTCAGGAAAGTGGTCATCCCTGCCAGTAGTTCTGTTTTGACAGTCGTTTGATTCTTCTTTAATTGGAACACTGTGAATTCTCTCCTTATATTACGAACATAATAAAGTCCATAGACAATAATATTCGTTTTTACAGAAGAAATCAACCTGTTATACTGAAAAAGCATTCGTAAATTCTGTGAAATAATGTACAATTACCCTATGAGTGTATAAAGGAGGATTTTTTATGTCAACGATTTTTGATCAGCTGGTTACACTGAGCAACGGTGTGCAAATGCCACAGTTCGGTTTAGGTACGTATAAAATGACAGAACCTGAGCAGACCATGCAAGCTGTCGAGAAAGCGGTTTCACTAGGCTATCGCGCAATTGATACAGCATCTATTTATGATAATGAACAAACCGTGGGGGAAGCAATCCGTCACTCTGGTATCGCACGTGAAGACTTATTTGTGACATCTAAAGTATGGAATGATGAGCAAGGATATGATGAAACACTGCGCGCATTCGAACGTTCGTTAACTAGATTGGACATGAATTACTTAGATTTGTATTTGACCCATTGGCCTGTTGCCGACAGTTATGTGGATACATATCGTGCAATTGAAAGACTGTATGATGAAAAATTGATTCGGGCTACTGGTGTTTCGAATCATCATGAAGCTCATTTACAAGAGATATTCACGTTTGCCAATATCCGTCCTATGGTGAATCAAATAGAACTCCATCCTCGTTTAACTCAAGAGCCATTGCGGCAGTTTTGCAGTGAGCATCAAATTGCGGTAACTTCTTGGAGTCCGCTAGCTAGAGGGCAAATTCTTGAAGATGCAACACTCACTGCAATCGCTGCACAGCACGGGAAGACTGTAGCACAGGTCATCATCAGGTGGCATATCCAAAATGGCTTGATCGTCATTCCAAAGTCTGTGTCACTTGACCGTATTCACGAAAATTGTGAGGTAGCTGATTTTGAATTAACATGTACGGATATGTCGATGATCAACGCGTTAAACCGTGATGAACGGACAGGTATGGATCCAGACTCGTTTTAAGTGGAGCTATTGAGGTAAAGGGGTCAAGATGTAAAAGAAGTGGACAACTGTTTAAAACACGATATGTAGCTGTTGTTAGTGAAGTGATAAATTTTGAATGCCCTAGAAGTCAGCATACTCCATGGGATTCTTTTTTTGCAATGTTAGATTTAATAGCAAAAAGCAGGGTGTCTACGAGGAGGGAATTGAAGGAAATAGCTCACTCACTGTCGTTAGTGTGAGTATTGTTTTTGTCTTTGGGCTTAAGTAGAATCAAGTTCAAATGCTAACCAGATTACAAGTCTCTTTATACTTCACGAACAACTTTCCAAGTAATAAAACAGGAATGAAAAAGAGCTGTCATCAGTGGTCTCTACGACCTCCTGGACAGCTCTTTTTTTATTCAGTTTCCACTACAATCAACTCTGACGTAATAGGATGTGTGAAAGCGACCTTTGTAGCAACTAGCTTATATGGTCCTCTTGCCATTGTCTCGCTGCCATACAGCTGATCTCCAACTACGGGGTGACCCATATGAGAGAAGTGGACACGAATCTGGTGTGTTCGGCCTGTTTCCAACTGAGCTTCAACAAGTGTCGTATCCGGTTTACGTTCAATCACCTTAAAATGCGTGACTGCCGATTGGCCGGACGGTGATACTCTGCGCTTAGTGGCATGATAGCGATCTTTACCAATTGGCATATTAATCGTGCCACGCGGTTTTCTTAGCTGGCCTTCAAGTTCAGCCGTATAATATCGTTCGATTTGATTCTGTTCCAACATCCGATCGAACATAGTTTTTGCTAGTGGATGTTTTGCGATAAGCAAAACTCCAGCCGTGTGTTGATCTAGGCGGTGGATATGCTCTGCATAGCTGCCACCTTTTGCATCGATATAGCCCATGACTTCGTTCATCAATGTGCCAGTACCAGGTACGTGTTCTGGGTGTACGGACACTCCGGCGGGTTTGTGTACCGCAAGTATATGCTCGTCTTCCCATAGCACACGTAAGGAGTCGGAAGGTTCTGGTTTGTAGTCGGACTGTGCCTCAGAGAAACCGAAGATCAGCTCCGTGCCCTCGGGGAGGGGTTCTTTCCATTCCACTGGTTGTCCTTCCGTATCCGTTACGCTCTTATCCATGCGCATTTGATGAACCGATTTCTTACCGCCTTGCCATTTTTCTCTTAGTAATTTTTCAATTGTCTCACCGGGTTGTTGAGTTGTATAATGAAAACTTGTCATCTACGTAGTCTCCTTAGTTGCTTTCGAATTCATCAAAGAATGCTCTTATTTGATCGTCAGGCTGTGAGCCGACTGTTCTGCCTTGTTCTTTTCCATCTTTATAGTGGACTAGTGCAGGCCATGCTGTAATATCGTATTCCTGTTTTATCTGATCTCCATACTCAAGCAGATTATACTGGTAGACATGTGCATTATATTCGTCTGCAATCGGCATTAAACGCGGAGTCATATCCATACAGTGCGGGCATTCCGGACTGAAGTAATAAACGGTTGTTGGTTCGCCGCTTTCAATTTTTTTGAAGATATCTTTAGGAAGTGCGACGTTCTGATAATTTTCATTGTCTAATAAATCAATTGTGGATTGCTGTAGATTATTTGTACCGTACGGATTGTCAGCCAGTTTTGTCTCATTGGATTTATTATTAAGGACGATGATCAAAACGAAGATCACGACTATAATTCCACCAATGGCTAATAATTTTTTCAATGTGTTTCACTCCTTTGTCTGTTTCAAGATTACAAGACTTGCGATGAAAATAAAAGCGAATGCTATTAATGCAAGAAAAGGAATCGTAATAAATCCGAAATAATTGATGTAAGCACCTGTACAAGAAGCCCCGCCACATTCAGGAGCGCTGTCTTGTAGGAAAGCCAGTTTCTGAATACCATAGTGGTAGAGAGAAATACAACCACCGATAAAAGCGAAGGAAGCCGTAGTCCAGGCAATTGAAATGTTTTTCTGAATGAGTGCGATCAAACCAATCAATACAATAGGATACATGAAAATCCGTTGATACCAGCACATCGTACAAGGTACGTAGCCTTTGATTTCTGAAAAATACAAAGAGCCAAGAGTAGCGATTAGTGCGACGGTCCATATGGAAAGGAGCCAGTTTTCCTGTTTTTTATTCATGGAGCATCTCCTTATAATTAGATAATAGATAAAAGCTTTCCTGTTTAAACAGGAAAGCTTTATTTGGACGAATCGGTAGCCTCATTGGTTGCGATGTCGGGAGGTTGCTTTTTAGCTTCTAGATAAAGAATGTGATTCCCGTCTACTTCTTTAACAGTAAACTCATATCCTTGTTCAATAATCTTTTCTCCTTGTATAGCCTCAAAGCGTTGATCCATGAACCAACCGCCGATTGTGTCAATATCTTCTTCAAGAATTTCAATATTTAATGCGTGATTGACGTTTTCAATCAACATCTTAGCATCTAAAATATAATGGTCTGGACCAACATTCTGAAGTTCAGGTAGTTCATCCATATCGAACTCATCGCGGATTTCACCAACAATTTCTTCTAATATGTCTTCAATAGTGACGAGACCTGAAGTCCCTCCATACTCATCCAATAGAACAGCCATATGAATACGTTCGCGTTGGATCTTTAAGAGTAAATCTCCAATTGGGATTGTTTCAATGACTCGGATAATGGGCTGCATATAATTGGTGACCGATTTACTGCCATTTGACGGATCTTTAATATAGGCCGTCAGTAAATGTTTCATGTTGATAAGTCCGATCACGTGATCTTTGTCCCCGTCGATAATTGGATAACGGGTAAACTGTTCTACGCCTAGTAATTCAAACACTTCGGATAACGTCATATCTTTATCGACTGTCATCATTTCTGTTCGTGGAAGCATAATTTCTTTAGCAACTCGATCATCAAACTCGAAAATACGATTGACGTATTTGTACTCTGCTTGATTGATTTCACCGCTACGTAAACTATCGGATAAGATAATGCGCAATTCTTCTTCTGTATGACCTACTTCTAGTTCGGAAATGGATTTGAAGCCTAGCAATCGTGTAACAAGACGTGCCGATCCGTTCATTCCTTTAATGATCGGGTACATAAGACGGTAAAATAGATTCAGTGGTACGGCAAGGGATAGGGATAATTCTTCCGCCTTGTGCAATGCGATGGTCTTTGGAGCTAGTTCTCCAACCACGACATGCAAATAGGTGACGATCGCTAAAGCGATAGTGAATGAAAGAATGGTTTCGACATTGGCATCGAGCATAAACATGTCAAAAATGGGAGCTAGCATCATGCGAACTGTTGGTTCCCCGAGCATACCTAGGCCAAGTGCCGAAATCGTAATTCCGAGCTGACAAGCGGATAAATATTCATCTAAGTTATCGGCAATTTTTTTTGAAAGAACCGCGCGATGATTACCTTCATCGATTAATTGGTCGAGACGCGATGAGCGGACTTTCACGATTGCGAATTCACACGCAACAAAAAAAGCGGTGATTGCGATCAAGGCAGCAAATGCTGCCAATCGTATGGCAATATCCAAATAATAGCTTCGCGCTTAACCCAGATGAGGGAAAAGAACAAAGCGTACACCTCCTGTAAAGTAAAGTTAGTTATCTTTTATAATAATTTATTTATAGAGAAATTACAATTCGATTTGCTTACAGAAGGGAAAAAAATCATTTCAGGGGTACATAATGTGTCGATCCAAAGAGTGGAGGGGACGTGGTAACACCGCCACACGAAGAAACTAGCTTCGACTTATGATTAATTTTGTTGTTTTTAAAATCTTTAAAAAACTTATAAAAAAGACTGAAGACCAAGTCCTTTTTACAAGGAAAGTGTCTTCAGTCTTAGGTAATACGTTTACTCGCCGTATTGTGATTGAGTTTCTTTAAAGGCGTTTTGTTCGTTGGGGATGCGGCTTTTGTCTTCAAAAACGTTTTCAGTTTTTTGGTTTTGTACCTTCAAACGCTCTTTTTCTAACTGTTGTTTACCTTTTGATTGTTCTTTGCCCATAAAAGCACCTCCTCTAGTTAGAGGATGGTCGGTTTAGTTGGATCTCATTCATAGACGTGGAAAGTCATAAGGTCATGAACCATTCGTAAGACTTTTTCTTCATCTGGCGGTGTGCCGTTTGTCCAGTTGATCGTGCCATCTTTATGGTAGTCGCCTTTGTATTGTTTGTTTTGGTAATAGAAAGAGATGGTCCATCCTGGTAGATCAGTGTCTTCAAACATTTTTTTGTAACTGAAGTGTTGTAGCATGTTGTTTTCTCCTTTATCGTTCCATTAGTGATATCCTGTTCGTCCATTTCATAAACTGACCAAAAGGAACGAAAGGATGAGAGTGTGTTTGTTACTCAACTACGTAATGCAGTCGAGGAAAAGTATAAGTCGTATTTTTATTATAAGTCCATGTATCAACTGACGAATGATTTGCTATGGCAGGAATTCATTCGCCATGCGTATGAGGATGAAAAAAGTCATTACGAAATGTTCCAGCAGTTACATTATATAATGACGAACGAGTTTGTGACGAATCCGAAAAAGCCAGCGCCTTGTACGAATTTGAAAGAATCGGCTAAAAATGCGCTAGTTTCTGAACTTGAAGCGGTAGAGCAATGCAAGGAAATGTTTCTGACAATTCCTTTTGAAGAGGCATATGATCCGATTTTCATCGCGTTACATGACGATATGGAGCATGCGATTCGAATGTCTACCATATTCAATGGAGCAAATTAAATCAAACGTCGAAAGAAAAGTCTTTGAAATACTTAGCACCTTCAAGCATCCGAACCCCATACCAGAACATTTCGCCATCAATTAGCTGGATCGCTGAATCAGGTAGCATTTCTTGGAACTGAATTTGCTGCTTTTCTTTAAAGGGATATGGTTCAGATGACAGCAATACTAAGTCGAGATTAGCTTCCTTGAATTGCTCTTCTGTAAGAGCTGGATAGCGGTCAGATGATTCGACAAAAGGCGTGATAAAACCGAGTTTTTGCAACAACGAGTTAATGTAGGTGTCTTTGCCCGCAACCATATACGGTTTTTGCCAAATGACATAGGCAACTCGCGCAGCAGGAAGAGTAGGGAGTTCTGTGAATGCTTGCTTAATTTCCGTGACAAGCGACTCGGACTGTTGCTCATGATCAGTCAATGATCCCATATCTGTAATCATTCTATAGGCTTCTTCGATCGTCTGTACTTCCGCTACATATACCGGATAGAACTCGGCAAGAATGTCGACCATCTCTTTTGTGTTTTCTTCTTTTTCCATAATAATCAAATCGGGTTGTACTTCATGTATCTTTTCCAACTTCAGGTCTTTCGTTCCTGCAACTGCGGGAACGGTCTTGGCTTGTTCGGGATAGATACAATAACGTGTGCGTCCGACAATTTCCTTCTCAAGTCCAATTCCGAATAATGTCTCCGTAATACCAGGACATAATGTGACGATTCGTTTAGGTGGGAAATTATACACAACGGTTCTTCCCAAGTGGTCAATAATTTCTTTCTTCAATGAAATGAAAGCCTCCTTTGGCGGTAGGTGAAAACGTAGGTTCATAGTAAGTAATACTCTACTTGCAACGTACCTGAACGGCTATCAAATGTAAAGTCAGAAATCTCCGCCTCAAATTGCTTTTCATTCAGCTGGTTTTTGTTATAATTGGAACGAAGACCAAGTGGAATAAGGTGAAGCGATTGAAAATAGTGCTAACTATTTTATTCATGGCGTTTATTGGCGCATTGATAGGTGGAGTAACGAATCATCTGGCGATTAAGATGCTGTTTAGACCCCATGAAGCAAAATACATTGGAAAAACACGTTTGCCGTTCACACCCGGCTTGATTCCTAAGCGCCGAAATGAATTGGCGACTCAGCTTGGTAAAACGGTGACAAATTATTTGCTGACACCTGATCTGTTCCGGAAAAAGATGTTGACGCCTGGGATGGAAAAGCGTGTAGAGACGTTTATCCAAAGTAAAATGGATCAATACATCTTGCAATCAGATAGGACATTGAATGACTGGCTCAAGCTTGCAGGTGCCGACAAACTTCCTGACCAAGTGGAAGACAAGTTGGTTACTTTAATCGACCAGCAGCTATACGAGATGAAAACAAAAGTGACAACAGGTACTGTAGAAGAAGTCATGCCGCTTCGTTGGCAACAACAAATTGAAGAAAAAATCCCTTTAGCTTCTGACTTTGTTCTACGACGCGCAAGTCAATTTGTTGATTCGGCAGAAGGAAGACAGACATTCCAAAAGTTGATAGATGATTTCTTAGCTTCAAAAGGGACATTCGGCGGTATGCTCAATATGTTTTTCGGAGAATCGGAGTCGCTGGTCGGCAAGGTTCAACGGGAAGCATTGCGATTTATAGAAGCACCTGGAACAAAAGATTTATTAGATCAACTGATTTGGAAAGAATGGCAGAACGTTCAGCAACAACCGATGGAACAGTTGACGTCTGGATTCGACTTTGATAGTGTGTTTGCTTCAGTGAGAAAATATGCACTCAATCAATTGGCACTACATGAAAGACTCGATCACAGCTTGTTACATTATTGGCCACAAGGTTCCACATGGACGGCTGAAAAGGTTACACCACAGATTGTCAGCTTTTTATTCGCTCAAGCAGAAGCGCAGCTTGAACAATCGTTGAAGAAGCTAAAACTGGATGAAATGGTGAAAGAGCAGGTAGATACGTTCCCTGTGGCGGTTCTAGAAGATCTAGTTCTTGGCATTTCACGCAGAGAGTTTAAAATGATTACGGTTCTGGGCGCATTTCTAGGTGGGATCATTGGAATTGTGCAAGGAATTATTGCGCTTACACTAAATGGATTGTAGGAGGAGATAGTATGTCAGTAAACATTTATGATGATATGAACAAATTGGAATCTACTTTACGTAAGACAGATGAGTATGTAGCGGTGAAAACAGCAATGGCTGATGTGAAAGGTGACGAGAATGCTCGTGCATTGTTCGAAAGCTTCCGCGAAATCCAAATGAATTTGCAACAGAAACAAATGGCAGGTGAAGAGATTGAAGGAGACGAGCTTGAGCACGCACAGAAAACAGCACAACTCGCTCAAGAAGATCCGAAAATATTAGCTATGCTAACTGCTGAAATGAAACTTAGCGAATTGATTGAAGAAGTAAACCGTGTAGTATTGAAACCAATTCAAGATTTATATGAAGGATTTAATTAATAGACACATCGAAACCGGCCTTGGCCGGTTTTTTTCAACAGATGGAGAGTAGGAGAAAAAATGCAGCAATTACATGTAAATCAACCATTCCCCCAAGATTGGATCCGAATGTTCACGCATTTAGCCAATTTATTTTTCGAACAGTCTAAACTAGTTACAGAGCAGGCAGATGATACAGCGATTGATTTACGGTTTACCGAAGTTTACGAAGAATCGCCAAGTATAACTGCGGATATTCAATGGCAAGGTACGCACTATACGTCGCGTTTTGCCGAAGAGGTAAAAGAGACAGATGAACGCGAGCAGCTACGTCAGCGTAAGAGAATGTATTCCCACGTATTGCTAGACGTTTTGGAACAAGCAACAGGAATGAATCAAGAGTGGGGGATTCTAACGGGGATCCGTCCTACAAAGTTGTATCATATGTACCGGCAAGACGGTCATACGATAGATGAAGCAAAGCAATTACTTCAGCAACGCCATCGTGTATCGGTGCGGAAAAGTGAATTGATTGCAGAAATTGCAGACGTTCAGCTGAATGCATTGCCAGATTTGTATTCATTGAAAGAAGAAGTGAGTATATATATTGGCATTCCGTTTTGCCCGACAAAATGTGCGTATTGCACGTTCCCGGCCTATGCCATTCATCGTAAAAGTGGGCGGGTAGAAACTTTCCTCGACGGCTTGCATGAAGAAATGCGCGCGATAGGTAAATGGTTAAAAGAACATGATATTCGCATCACAACAATTTATTTCGGTGGCGGAACACCAACGTCTATTGAAGCAGATGAAATGGATGCGCTGTATCAAACGATGATGGAGTCATTCCCTTATATGGAACATGTTCGTGAAGTGACAGTGGAGGCCGGCCGTCCTGATACGATTACGGTACCGAAACTTGAAGTACTGAAGAAGTGGGGGATCGATCGAATCAGTGTCAATCCCCAGTCATATACGGACGAAACATTGAAAGCAATCGGCCGTCATCACACTGTACAGGAAACGATCGATAAATATTGGTTGTCCCGTGAGCAAGGAATGCGCAATATTAATATGGATTTAATCATCGGTTTACCGAATGAAGGTCTTGAAGAATTTGAACATTCATTAGCGGAAACAGAAAAGATGCAACCGGAATCTTTGACGATTCACACGTTGTCGTTCAAGCGTGCTTCTGAAATGACACGCAACAAAGACAAGTATCAAGTAGCGGATCGTGAAACCGTAGGAAAAATGATGACGCGTGGAGAGGAATGGTCACGCGATAACGGATATATTCCGTATTATCTCTACCGCCAGAAAAACATTTTAGGAAATCTTGAAAATGTTGGGTATTCAAAACCCGGTGAAGAAAGTCTCTATAATATTTTGATCATGGAAGAAGCACAGACCATTATCGGTTTAGGTTGCGGGGCCTCAAGCAAGTTCATGGAACCAGCAACTGGCAAGTTGACGCAATTCCATAATCCGAAAGAACCTGGCGCTTATATATTAGGATTTGAAGAAGCTATTGATAAGAAAATAGCGTATTTAGAAGAGTTATTTCCGTCCTCGGAAACTATAAAATAATGCTGATTCCCCCTTCGCAAAAAATGTCGGGGGAATTTTTTGTTAAAGTTATGCAAATGCTCAGTTAATTGTGTATAATGTAATGAATGAACAACCATTCATATAAAGGGGGAATTAATTTTGACAAAACAGATTGACGTGGAAATTGAAGGAAGATTAGCGACAGTAACTTTTAACCAACCTGAAACGATGAACGCGTTAGACGGGTTCATGATGAAAGAATTGGCAGATATCGTAGATCAATTAAAGGAAAATTCATCAGTACATGTCGTACTATTCAAGGGAGCAGGTCGAGCATTTTCTGCCGGTGGAAACGTCAAGGCGATGTTAGACCCGAATGGTCCGATGAAAATGGAAGATATTATGGTCGATTTGTCAAGATTAGCATTATCTATGTACAGCATGCCACAAATCACGATTGCATCTGTACACGGTGCGGCTGCAGGACTTGGCTGCAGTATCGCCATTGCATGCGACATCGTTATCGCGGAAGAATCAAGTAAAATTGCTATGAACTTCATCGGTATCGGACTCGTACCAGACGGTGGCGGTCACTTCTTCCTGAAAGAACGCGTAGGTACAGCCAGAGCTAAACAACTGATTTGGTCGGGGAAAGTACTTGATGGAAAAAGTGCAATGCAGATTGGACTCGTGGATGAAGCGGTAGCAGACGGTGAAGCTTGGAAAACGGCACAACAACGTGCTCAAGTGATCCTGAACTCCCCAACAGCTGCCATGGCAGCAACAAAGAAAATACTCCATGCGGCGGGCATCGCAGAACTTGAACAAGTAGTGAAACTTGAAAGCGAAGCACAAGCAGCCATGCGTTCCTCAACTGATCATCGCGAAGGCGTACAGGCATTTGTCGAGAAAAGAAAACCGAGCTTTATAGGTCAATAAATGGCATGCAAAAAGACGCGCTAGGAACACTGCGCGTCTCGTTTATATCTATGAATATATTTGAAGAATTATTGATACTTGGCGGCTGTTTCTCTCCATGAGAAATAGCCTTTTTCTATAGCGCGCAATAGTAACTCCGCTGAAGCTAAATTTGTAGCGAGAGGAATACCATAGACGTCACATAATCGAAGTAAGGCGCTCACATCTGGTTCATGTGGCTGTGCGGTCAACGGATCCCGGAAAAATAAAATCAAATCAAGCTCACCCGTTGCGATCATAGCACCCATCTGCTGGTCGCCACCAAGTGGTCCCGACATGAGTCGTGTGACAGAAAGATCGGTTTCTTCCATGATGCGTAATCCTGTTGTGCCCGTTGCATAAAGAGTATGCTTAGCAAAAATCTTCTCGTAAGCAATTGTGAAATTGACCAATTCAGCCTTTTTTTCATCATGCGCAATCAAAGCAATGTTCAAACGAGTCACTTCCTTCTACGATTTCTCAACGACCCTAGCGTATCACAAAGTCCCCGAAAAATCTTGTGCTATTTTTATAAATATTTGTAAAACTGTGCGCAATACACTTTCCTGTGGTGCATGATCATCGTATAAAAAACAAAACCCCCTAAAACGGAGATTTTGTCATTTGTTCACGTATGGAATAATAATAGTTTACCAAGTGGGGAAGCTAGGCGGTGCGTTCGCTCGAGTAGGTCTTTTTCTGTCAATAACTGATGACCTTGTTCTTTTGCTGCATCATCGGATTCAGCAGTGAAAGTTTCTTCTGTAATCAATGAACCATCTTTTTCGTAAGCTGTAAGTTTGTATGTTTTCATTGTATCGCCTCCATCATCTTTTACTTAGTATACTATGAAATGAATAAAATGAATAATGATTCAGTGAATTAAAATGCAAAAAGATACGTAACGTTTAGAATATAGTAAATGAATATTAATAAAAGTGAAACATATTGTCAGTTGAAACGTAGAACGTGATAGAGAGATTATGGAAGGAGATGATGTGCATGGCCTTAGAATTAGAACGAGTAACTAAACGGTTTGGTGATTTTACAGCAGTGGATCAGCTGTCATTGATGGTAGAAGAAGGGACGATGTACGGATTTCTTGGAGCGAACGGTGCCGGTAAGACGACTACGTTCCGGATGATATTGGGATTATTAACTCCAACAGAAGGAAATATATCGTGGAATGGACGCACGATATCATATGAGACGAGTCCGCTCATCGGCTATTTACCTGAAGAACGAGGTCTTTATCCAAAAATGAAAGTGCTAGATCAGTTAATTTTTCTAGGACAGCTGCGCGGAATGAAAAAGTCAGCAGCAAAAAGTGCTGCACTTCATTGGTTGGATCGTTTTGAAGTGCCACAAAATACGAATAAAAAGGTAGAGGAGTTATCCAAGGGAAATCAGCAAAAAATACAAGTAATTGCTGCATTATTGCATGATCCCCAATTGTTGATCTTGGATGAACCGTTCTCGGGACTTGATCCAGTTAATGTCGAGATGTTGAAAAAAGCGATTGTTGACTTCCGTAATAGCGGAGCGACGATCCTGTTCTCGAGCCACCGCATGGATCATGTAGAAGAATTATGTGAGCAACTTAGTATTATTCATCATGGTAAACAATTGGTCAGTGGCAAGTTGCGTGACGTAAAACGTTCATTCGGCAAACAGAATGTTCGAATTCGTGCTGACTTCCCTTTATTAGAGTTAGAAAGCATCGAAGGGGTAACGACTGCTCATCATTCATTGGAAGGTGCAGTCTTTCAAGTAGAGGATGAACAAGTAGCCCATACGTTGTTGCAGGCTACATTGCAAAAAGGACCGATTCGTCAGTTTGAAATAGAAGAACCATCTTTGCAGGATATATTCATTGCGAAAGTGGGGGAAGGGCATGCGTGAGTTTTGGATTATTTTCAAACAAAGTTTCCTAACAAAAGCTAAAACAAAATCATTTTTCATTACGACACTTATTATGGTAGCTGGGATTTTCCTCTTCGCGAATTTACCGAGCATTATTGATAAGGTCGGTAAGATGATGGGAAGTGGAGAAGATGATCGTGTACTGGTTGTGGATGAGAGTGGGGTTTTGTTTGACCGCCTACTCGAGCAACTTCAGCAAAATGAACAAGGCATTTCATTGGAGCTGACGGAAGAAACGCAAGATCAGTTATCAGAGAAAGTAAAGTCAGAAGAAATCGAAGCGTTTATGGAATTGAGTTTTGACGCTGAACAAACTATCCACGCGTCTTATACAACGGGTAGTTTAGTTGAACAGTCTTTGCCTTCTGCTCTACAAGATGCATTGCAGAACATTCAAACGGAAGTGAAAGCTGATCAGCTCTCCTTATCCGGTGAACAAGTTTCTAAGCTGTTTGCGCCGATTCAATTTGAAAAGCATAATATTTCAGAAACGGCAAAATCAGAGGAAGAGCTGAACCAAGCTCGTGTCTTGGTGTATGTATTGATGTTCGTCATATACTTTGCCGTTATCATTTATTCATCGATGATTGCGACGGAAGTAGCGACAGAAAAATCATCACGCGTGATGGAAATTCTTATCTCGAGCGTATCACCGGTTAAGCATATGTTTGCGAAAGTGCTTGGAATCGGATCACTCGGAATTGTGCAAATTTTAGTCTATGCAGTATCAGGATTTTTAGCTTATACACTTTCTTCCGCTGGAGAGAAAAATGAGCTATCCGCATTCTTCAGTTTAGAAAACCTAGAAGTAAGTACGCTTGTTTACGCCGTAATATTCTTCTTACTCGGCTATTTCTTATATGCCACACTCGCAGCCTTGCTTGGTTCGTTAGTGAGTCGTACAGAAGACGTACAGCAAATGATTATGCCAATGTCGTTGTTGATTGTTGCAGCTTTCATAATCGCGGCAACTGGGCTTGGGAATCCAGAATTGGGCTACTTGAAAATCGCGTCATTCATCCCATTCTTTGCCCCACTCGTCATGTTCCTACGGGTAGGAATGCTCGATTTACCTTTATGGGAGCCTTTACTATCCATAGGTATCATGGTTGTGACTATTTTCGTCCTTGGCTGGTTCGGAGCGAAGGTGTACCGTGGCGGTGTCTTGATGTATGGGCCATCGCGTTCATTGAAAGATTTGAAGAAGGCTATTCAGCTTGGAAAAGAATAGGTTTACGTGTCCCAAGAAGTTACAGTGCTTCTTGGGATATTCTTTTTTGCGTGGATTTAAGTTCAAGTGTAAGTGGAGTTAGTTACTATGTGGGAATGGAAGCTCCAGCTTGCGGACGCTTTCCCATGGGCCCGCGGTGAGCCAACTAGTCACT
>NZ_PDYR01000020.1:0-38154 GCF_002743165.1 Sporosarcina sp. P19
GGAAGTTCGCCTGTCTCTGTCTCCTCGCTACGCCTACCACAGCAGGCGCCTTCGTTGCGTCGAGTGTAGGGCAGTTCGTAGACTTCTTTCGCAAGCAATACATACTAGATATCATGATGTAGCTGATATTTTTTACTATTAGAACCACAACGAAAATAACTACCCCTCAGTAGCACAGGCACAACTGCGGGGTAGGCCGTGGCCAGGAGACAACTGGCAGCACTACCGCCAGCTGGCTCCTGGCTGGAGGCAATCCCCCACGTGCCTGTGCGGGTCTAGAAAAACGAACACTCGGAAATTTCAGTCCCCAACAACCAGTCGAGCAACGCCCCAACAAAAAAGTGACAAAGACCCGCAGCCGCATAGTCTTTTCCCCACCGCGTTTATAGGTAGGGTACTAGACGCAATTCATCATTTCACCATCCTACTTATAATCACAACCTAAAGAATGACCACTCAACCGCATTCATTCCATAAAAAAACCTCCTAGAACATATCTAGGAGGGGAGAAGACATTATTGCTTGCTGTAATATTGATACAGACCTGTATAGATCGCATCAGCATAAATATTCAAATACTTCTCGCTTGTCAACTTCGCATAATCTTGTGAATTAGTAATGAAGCCTAACTCCACAAGAACAGCAGCAACGTTATTATTCTTAATTACATAGAAGCCCTTATTCTTCACGCCACGATCAGACATATTCGCTTTTTGAACAATGTTACGCTGAATGAATGAAGCTAAATCGCGGCTTTCTGTTGCGTTTACGTTAGAAGAAGAATCATAGAAAACTTCCGTTCCTTTTGCAGCAAAACCTGCTGCGTTTACGTGAATCGATACGAATGCCTCTGCGAAATTCTTCTTAGCGAAATCTGTACGTGCTTGAAGTGTATAATACGTATCGTTGGAACGTGTCATGAGAACTTTAGCGCCAGCATTCTTTAGTTTCGCTTCCACTTTCTTTGAAACGTTCAATGTGATGTTTTTTTCAGATTTACCATTCTTACCTGCACCTGGATCATGTCCACCGTGTCCAGCATCGACCACGATGATACGATCTTTTAATGGATTACCTGTTTGATTCAAGAATTTCAAATACGTCTTGTGCACATAACCTGTCGTGCTGCCCGTGCGGATCTTAGCCCAGTATCCAGAGATAGAGAGGACTTCTACTTTCTGACCTGATTGAAGCTTACCCACAGTAGAGGCACTGGAATTACCTGCTGAACGTACATTTAAATTATTTACAGTAACTTTACCCATTGTTTTCGCAACAGGCGTTGGTTTTGGTGTAGTGACAGGTGGTTTTGGGGCCGGTGTATCCGGTTTAACGTCATTTAAATTAGGTGTCGTGAAATATTCATGAATATATCCTTCTACACCATTAATATTTACTTTCAACCAAATGCCTTGATTTCCTATTACTTCTACCACTGTACCGTTAGGCAACACATGAATAATAGCAGAGGACTCGGAAGGTGCGCTACGTACGTTCAATGGATCTGTATCATCACCCGTTGCAACGCGTACATACTTTACACTGGATTGCTGGTCTGGCGTTTTAACAGTTAATGCAAACTGCTTGTCCATCGCACGTGCAACGAATAAGGCAAATTGTTTACGTGTTAACAAATTATTCGGTAAGAATTTCTTGTTGTCACCTTGTGTAATACCTGCATAATACAAGCCATTGATCCGGTCAGCGTATTTATGGTTTTTCACATCATCCATACCTAAAGGTTTTTGGCTCGTTACTTTTTCGGATAAGTTAAACGCTACTGACATCGCATAAGCCATTTCATCCCGTTTAATTTCTTCGTTCGGTTTGAAGTTATTCGCGTCAGTGTTAGGGAAGTATCCTTTTTGAAGTGCGATGTTAGCAAACTTGTATTGTTCGCTAGTTGGCTTCAAACCATTAATCTCCATGTTTTTTAACTGTGTGTTTTGAGTGCCAGTTGCAATAACGAGCATCTTGGCAACATGTGAACGTCGTAAGTTATCTTGAGGGTTGAATTTAGGAGTTTGATTGATAATTCCTTTTTCAGCTATGTAATGAACTTCTTTAAAATATTCACTTTTGGCGGGGACGTCGGAAAACTTGAAGCTTGCAAATGACTGGAGAGGTGCGAGAGCTAAGATGGTTAGCAGCAACAGTCCGACTGTTGCCCATTTAAATTGTTTCATGAGATCCTCCTTAAAATATAATTTATTACTAGACTCATAGGTTCATTTTACCAGTTATGAAAACTAATTACTAGATATTTTCGACATGGTTCGTAATATAGCAATATTATGGTTATGATTCTTCATTACTACTTAAGGAAGGGTGGTACTGAAGAGGGAGAAAGAGCTGAAGGCAGAGAAAACCGAATGCTCTAGTTTGAACATTCGGTAGGGTCATCAATTATGGATACGTTCGATGAATTTATTTAGTTGGCCAACGGATACTTTGTCTGACAAACCATATGTACCGTCTAGGTAGCCAGTTGTAATTTCATGATAGAATAAGATGTTAATATATTCTGTTGCCCAGTGACCATTCGGAACGTCAGAGAAATTCGCGATTGCAGAACCTCTTAGTTCAAATGCACTTACTAAAACTTTTGCCATTTGAGCGCGAGTTAATTCTTTATTTGGATTAAAGTTACCTGCATCGCCAGAGAAGATATTCGCTTCAGCGACTGCGGATATTGCTTTGTAGTGAGGATTTGATTCATCTACGTCTTTAAATGTTGTGTTAACTGTTGTCATATCAAGGTCTAACTTTTCAGCTAGTACCTGCGCTATTTCACCGCGTGTTGCATAAACAATTTCTTTAACAGGAGCAGACGCAGCAACCTTTTTCTCTTCTTTTGCTACGTTATCAGTGAAGTTCGCTACGCGACGTGCACCGATATAACGGCTCTTCCAGTAGTATGGATCATCCAATGATGATACCATGACACCTTTGCTCACAGAAGCATGGATGAAGTTATTAGATCCTATATAGATGCCAACGTGTGATACGCCGCGACCTGATGTATTGAAGAATACTAAATCTCCAACTTCTAGATTGCTTTTAGAAATGGAAGTGCCGACTCCAATTTGTTGACCAGTCGTTCTTGGAATAGAAAGACCTTCTTTATTGAATACGTATTGTGTGAATCCTGAACAATCAAAAGCTGTAGGAGTTGTCCCACCTAAACGATAAGGTGTTCCCATATAATTTTTCGCTGTGTTTACTAATGAAGTTGGTGAGTTTGCGGAAGCAAATTCTGGTACAAATGAAAAGAATAGTAGACTTGCCATGACCAGAGTTAATAGACGTTTCATGCTGTTCTCAAATTCCCCTTTCGCACAATCACTATTGTGCTTTGTAATCTAGGAATATATTAGCACGGATAAACATAGAAATTATTACATTTATATTACAAGAGAATTACACACTGACACACGAATGAAATGTTAGTATAAATAACTAATAGTATTTATATTAATCTAAATAGATGAAATAGTCAGTAAATGGTTATTGCGACTTTATATCCGCGTGGTATGTGGTATAATCATTCAACATATAAAAAAGCATAGTAGTTTATGACAGTACGTAATAAAGGATGAGTTATAAGTGCCTAAAGTAGTAGTGTTTAGTAATATGTATCCTTCCACTGAGCATCCAACCTATGGAATCTTTGTGAAAAATCAAGTGGAACAAGTAAAAAATGAGGGTGTAGACGTTAAAGTTATCGCCATTCATGATCCGGGTAAAGGTAAAATCGGAAAAATAACCAAATATCTATCATGGGGAATTCAATCCCTTCTATATGTCTTACAACATAAAAAGAAAATCAGCATCACACATGCGCATTATGCGTTTCCGACTGGACTCGTGTCGTTGCTCGTAAAGAAATTATGGAAGATACCGTACGTTGTGACAGTGCATGGTGGAGATCTAGATAAAATGGCTAAGAAAAGTCCGCGGATCACACAACTCACTAAACGTATTTTACAAGAATCTTCAGTAGTGATTACAGTCGGGGAGAAGTTGCGAAATGATGTCATCCATGACTATGGTATAGCCCCTGGTAAAGTAGAGGTTATGAGTATGGGGGTCGATACGGGTATTTTCAAACCAATGGGCCAGGAAGAAGTTCGGCTTTTATTGGACGTGCCTTTAAATGAACGTGTAATACTCTTTGTAGGAAACGTCATTGAAGCAAAAGGCGTTATAGAATTGACTGATGCATTTGAACAGTTACAAGAGGCGCATGACGATCTTCTTCTATATATAGTAGGTTCACAAAAGGACCAGCGTTTTGCGGCAGAAGTGAAAGGGAAAGTCGCTAACAATACGGGCATACGCTTTAAAGAACCCGTTAGCCAGACTGAACTGGCGAAATGGATGTCGGCAGCGGATATTCTCGTTCTTCCTTCTTATCATGAAGGTTTCGGCTTAGTAGCACTCGAAGCGCTCGCATCAGGATCCAAAGTCGTAGCGACCAATGTTGGAGGTCTTCCTTATTTATTGAAAGACGATGTCGGGACCCTAGTTGAGCCACGAAATGCGCAAGCTTTAGCTGATGGACTCGAGGAAGCGCTTGCGAATGAAGTGACAAGAGAGCAGCATGAAGTGACGCAACAAGTGATTCAGCAACATTCTTCAATAGTAATCGTCAAAAGGTTGAACGATATCTATGAGCAGAATGGAAAGGGATCTTCTAAATGAGTAAATTATTCAAGATCATTGGTACTGTTGCCATCATTAATATTGTAGCAAGATTGTTTGGCTTCGGGCGCGAAGTCGTAATCGGCATACAATACGGTACCTCGACAGTAGCGGATGCCATCGCAACAGCGTATACGATACCGAACTTTATTTATCTAGTGCTCGGCGGGGCGTTGACGACTGCCTTTATCTCAATCTACCATTCTTCAAATATGGATAGACCATTATTTGTGCGCAAGGCATTCACAACAGTTGTCATAACTGCCACGCTCGTTACATTAGTAATTGTCGCATTGACGAATCCGATTCTACATCTATTCTTTAAAGAATTAAGTGATGAAGACTACACATTAGTAAGAAACCTCTTCCTTTGGATGATGCCTTCTTCTATTGTTTTGGTCATGTCGACATGGATGAGCGGGTTATTGAACATTAATGATCGCTTTCAGTTATCGAGCCTTGCGATCTTGCTGTATAACGCAGCATTTGTTGGAGTGGGCTTTGCACTAACGAAATGGCTTGGACCTGAATCATACGGTGTCGGTGCAATGGTCAGTGCGATCCTAATGGGACTCTTCCTATATTGGGGGATCAAACGTGCCGATCTGTCATCACTAAAACCTTCATTCGGCATGCCGACGGATATTAAAAGAATGTGGTGGCTGGCACTTCCGATTTTATTCGGTGGTGCATCCTTGCAGTTCTACTTCGTTATTCACCGAATTGCAGCCGGGGGATTAGGGGAAGGTGCGATTTCTTCTATTAACTACGCATCAAAACTAACAGGCTTTCCACAAGCCATTCTCATGACAGCTGTAACGACGGTGATCTATCCAATGCTCGCGAAGAAAGAAGGCGAGGGGGATACGAATACGGTCAAGGCGCTCTACAAGAAAGGTATGCTCTACATGGTCGCGTTACTATTGCCCGCGACGGTGTTCTGCTACTTCCTAGCTGAGCCACTAATCCGCTTGGTATTCGGTTATGGGAACTTTGATGAGAAGTCCATTATGCTAACGGTACCGGTGTTCAAAGTATTCGCTTTGTCGATGTTCTTCTTGGCGGCTAATACATATGTCACTCGTTTTTATTATGCGAAAGGTAATTCGATTACGCCAATCATTTTTAGTTTGATTAGCGTGTTTGGAATTAATATCGGTATTATTTATGCGTTTGTTGATCAGATTGGTGCGCAGGCCATTGCGTACGGTACGGTGATCAGTGCCGCAGTGAACTTCCTATTACTTGCGGGATATGCCCGATTTAAATGGAAGTTGTAATGATAAGAAAAAGCTTCCGCTCAGTTAATAATTGAGAGGAAGCTTTTTTCGTAGTTTTAAGTGACGGCATGGGGGAATTGTTATTTAAAGCCAATTAGGGACTACGTGATTTTGGGATTACGTTTCTGTTAAGCTTGCGAAATTAGCGGCATTAGGTTGTGGTTCTCGCAAGTGCTTTTCTTTGTCCTGTTTAATCAGGAGGTTGTGGTTTAGCTGGCAGTGTAAGTGGCAAGTTCATTGCCTCCACTACGGCGCTGGTGGATGGCTTTCGCAAGGAGCCACAGACAGGAAAGTGCGCCTGTCTCTGTCTCCTCGCTACGCCTACCACAGCAGTCGCCTTCGTTGCATCGAGTGTAGGGCAGTTCATATACTTCCTTTTCAAAAATAGAAGATCAGAATCACTACGTCATTGATTTTATTCTAGTTAAAACCACAACCTAAATTAATACCGCTCAGTAGCGCAGGCACAACTGCGGGGTAGGCCGTGGCCATGAGACAACTGGCGGCACTTTGCCAGCTGGCTCCTGGCTGTAGGCAATCCCCCACGTGCCAGCGCGGGTCCAGAAAGCAGACACACACTAACTTCAGTCCCCAACAACCAGTCGAGCAACGACCCAATCACCCCAACACTCACAACATAAAGAAATTATCCTCACCGATCTTGTCATACAAACCACTACGTTTGAACAAGCTCACTTTCTCAGGAGGCACTTTTTTAAAGATGAGTCGCTTGTTTTGGCGACCTGCTTCGTCGAGCATGGCAGAAAGGGCCGCTTCGCCTGTTGCATCTATAGCTGTTAGATTTTTCATGTCTAAAATGATCATCTTCTGTTCAAGATTTAATAGTTCAGGATACCGATCTTCAAAGTACTTCGCCGTACCGAAGAACAAAGGACCGGAGATTTTGAACTTAATCAGCTCGGATTCATTTTCTGGAGACAATTTGAACTTCTCGACGTCGGTCAATTTACTCTTTTTAATATGTAAAGAGCCACTCATCTTGCGTAAGAATGACAGGGCAGCGAGTAAGATTCCGACTTCGACTGCGATCGTTAGATTCACGAATATCGTCAACAGGAACGTTGTCAGTAACACAAGTGAATCCCCAGAGCGTAACGAAGCGATCTGAGCAAAGGCTTTACGTGAACTCATATTCCACGCAACGAACATTAAAATCGGCGCCATTGCAGCTAATGGTATATAAGAAGCGTAAGGTGCGAATAGTAATAAGAACGCTAATACAAATAAGCTTTGCACGACGCCGGATATCGGGCTGATTGCGCCTGAGCCGATATTTGTGGCGGTACGGGCGATGGCACCTGTTGCTGGGATTCCACCGAATAATGGTGTAACGATATTCGCGATACCTTGCCCGAATAATTCTTTCTTGGAATCATGTTTCAGTACTTTACTTTTCATTCCATCTGCAACGACCGCGGATAGTAAAGATTCGATTGCACCGAGTGCGGCAATAATTAAAGCGGGTTGCCATAGGTTTACCAGTTTGGCGAGTGTAATCTCTGGAAAATGAAAACTAGGAAAATGTTGCGGAATACCACCGTATGCTGTGCCGATCGTTTCCACTTTACCTGGGAAAAACAAAATCGAGCAAATAGTAGGAACTAACAGTGCAATAAGTAGCAACGGAACCTTTGGAGCGAGTTTTGGCAAAAGGAAGATCACGACTAAACCGATTGCGGCAGTCAAAATACTAAATGTGTTGACGGTATGAAAATGACGGGCAATTTCCATCATACTTTCATGGAAAAACTCTTTTTTCTCCACTCCTGTCAATCCAAAAAAGTTTTGGAATTGTCCAGTGAAAATAATGACGGCTATCCCAGCGGTAAACCCTATCGTCACTGATCGGGGGACGAAATGAATGAGATTACTGACACCGAGAAAGCTCATGATGACGAGGAGGATACCAGCGAGAAATCCAGCGATCAGAAGGTCTTCATAACCGTATTGCAGCACAATAGCCAGTAATATAGGAATGAATGCGCCAGTAGGCCCCGCAATTTGGTAACGTGAACCACCTAGCAAGGCGACTAAAAGACCTGCGATGATCGTCGTATACAGTCCGTATTCGGGTTTCACACCGGAAGCAATTGCAAAAGCCATCCCAAGCGGAATGGCTACAATTCCAACAGTAATCCCTGCAATTAAATCCTGCCGGAAACCCGCTGCATTATAATGAAGATAACGTTGATCTTTGAACATAACTGTTCACTTCTCCCATTTATAGAGTATATATACATCTCTTATTATATCGTATGCATATGGTCTATACAAGGTATGTATAAAGTGAGAGGTGTAGAAACGTACAGTATTCGATACAGATTATGTCAAACAGAATAATTGAACTGCATATAGTTTAGTGTTAAAGTATATTACAGTAATAACAATAAAGGAGAGATATACTATGAGCAGATTACAAGATAAAGTAGCATTCATTACAGGTGGAGCATCGGGTATGGGTGAAATGATGGTAAAGCAATTCACGGCAGAAGGTGCAAAAGTAATTGCAGCGGATATCAATACAGCGGCACTTGAAGAAAAGTGGGGCGGGCAGGACAATATCTTCACGATCAAATTAAATGTAACTGAAGATGCAGAGTGGGAAGACGCAATGAAAAAAGCGGTTGATCACTTTGGTAAAGTTGATATTCTTGTGAATAATGCGGGTATCTCAACGGAAAAAACTGTGGATCAAATCACAATTGAAGATTGGCGCAGACTTTCAGATATCAATAGCTTCGGTACATTCCTTGGTATGAAGCATGCTTCAAAATATATGAAAGAAGCGAAAAAAGGTGCAATCGTCAATATTTCATCTTATACTGCTTTGATTGGTATGGGCTTGAATCCTTACTCTGCTTCAAAAGGTGCAGTACGTGCGATCTCTAAAGCCGCAGCGGCGGAATATGGACATGCAGGAATCCGTGTGAACACAGTATTCCCAGGCGTGATCCAGACGCCAATGGTTGCAAATCTTGAAGAGTCGAAAGCTCAACTTGATATATTGAAGAAAATGACGCCACTACAACGTTTGGGTCAGCCGGAAGATGTAGGGAATGCCGTACTCTTCTTAGCATCAGATGAAGCATCGTATATTACAGGCGCAGAGCTTGTCATTGATGGTGGATATTCTGCACGATAATCAAAACAATAAATAAAACGGGTTGTCCTACAAGTCATGATGACTTACAGGACAACCCGTTTTTCATTAATTATTTTACATCTACAAAGCGCTTGAAGCCCATAAAATGTGAGTTCCAATATGAAGAATCTAGTGAAGCAATTTCGATTGCTTTCGTTCCTGCATGAATGAACTTATTGTCTCCGAGATAAATACCGATATGCGAGATGCCGGGACGATATGTATTTTCAAAGAATAATAAATCTCCTACTACCGGATTTTTTATGAATAGTGAACGGTTATAGAAACCGATTGTATCCAATCGAGGAACTTTAACACCTGCTTGGTTGAATGCGTAGTAAATGAATCCACTGCAATCAAATCCTGATGGTGTCACGCCTGCCCATACATAAGGAGTACCTAGTAACGGCTGTGTGATGTCTACTAATTTTTTACCTAACGCCTGGCTAGTAGTAGCAACGGTTGGCTGTACCACTGGCTTGCTTGATGATAATGTACCAAATGAGTTAGTAGAAGAGACAGCTTTTGAAGAGTTCGCTTTATTTTCTACTATTAGTTTCTGTTTAACTTTGATAGTATTAGAAGTAAGAGAATTCAGACGTTTCAGTTCAGTTACCGTAATCTTGTACTGAGTGGAAATTTTGTAAAGAGTTTCTCCTGCTTGCACGACATGTGTTTTGGTTGCAGCTGCAACACTGCCAACTGAGATGCTGGTTGCAAGCATAAGAGAAGCAATCGTGGCTAGGGCAATTTTCTTCATTTCGACGTATCTCCTTTTAGTATGGTAGATTTGGTACTTTATACTACTGAGTGTTAACCAATAATTAAACCTATGAACCTATCATACAATACACTATTGGATATTAAACGTATATTTAGACTTATTTTAAGTAAATAGTTTACTAGTTAATTAGATTTATAATATATAAAAGCACTACAGATTTCATTTTTATTATAAGTTGTTGATGCTAAAGGACTACTGCGTGCAGCAAGTCACTATGTATCTTATAGGTAGTTGCCATACGCTATGTTCATTGTCATAAACCAAGTTATAAAAAAACCTGAAAAATCCGAAGTCATATTCGGGATTCTTCAGGTTTTTTGTTGTTTAAGAACGTCCAATTGGCCAGTCGAATGGAATGGATCCAGGAGGGGAGTGCTTAATGATATCGATCATTGGTATCGTGTACGCGAATAGAATCAATGCGATCGTAATACCAATCCACAAATACCAGTTCTCCAAAATCTTTGGGGATTTCTCAGCATCTACTTCTTCTTCAGCGATTGGATATTCTTCATAACCGCGTGGTGCAAAGAATGCCAATTGAATGAAGATGTAGAACATCAATAAGATCCCAACGAATAAGATGATTCCGCCGACAGCTTGCCACATCTGATAACTAATCCATGTAGAAACTTGATCTCCGCCTGCGTACTCGGAGAATGCTGAACGACGTGGTCCACCAATCAAACCTTGAATGTGCATTGAAGTAGACATAATCGTCATTCCGATTGCCCAGATGAATGTCTGAATGATTCCCAATTTATTTAATCTAGGAGTCAACCGGCGACCCGTCAAGTGAGGAATCAACCAATAGGCAATACCGAAAAACGTTAAAATCACTGTTGTTGCAACTGTTAAATGGAAGTGACCTGTAATCCAAATCGTGTTGTGGACAAGAGAGTTTACTTGGTGAGAAGCGTTAATAATACCGCCTGCCCCACCCGGAATGAACGCTGCCATACCAACGAATGGTGCTAAGAAGCGAACATCTTTCCAGGGAAGTTTTTTAAACCAACCGAATAGAGAGTTATAGCCTTTTCTTCTGCCTGTGATTTCAAATGTAGCGAATAAAGAGAACGCAGTCATCAATGAAGGGATGACTACCATGAACGTTAAGACTACTTGAATGAACTTCCAAGTCGGATCAATACCTGGTTCGGTCAATTGGTGATGGAATCCGACGGGAATCGAGAACATCAACAATAGAATAAATGCGAGTCTTGCTAACGAATCACTGAATAGTTTTCCACCGATGATTTTCGGGATGATTGCATACCAAGCCATGTAAGCAGGTAACAACCAAAAATATACGAGCGGGTGACCGAAATACCAGAATAATGTACGTGTTAATAATACGTTGACTGTGGCGACGTAACCAAGTGACCAAGGCAAGATTAATACGATGACTGAATACGCTACACCAAGTGTTGCGACGAACCACATAATCATATTAATGACTACCATGAATGCTAGTAAAGGAGACTTTTCACCTTTATGGGCTTTCTTCCATACATATAGTTGACGGAAGTTAGTGAATGCAGCAATCCAGCTACCTACAATTACTAATGTCAGACCGATGTAGAAAATAGGATGTGCGCGAAGTGGGGTATAGAATGTATACAATACAGACGCTTCACCTGTTAAAATCATCCATGCGGATAATACTGTACCCACCAACATGACCCAGAATGAAATCCAGCCCCACATTAATTGTTTATCTGAAATTCCGACTGTTTTCCCCATAAGAGAAAATTGGAAACCGACGATGAAGAACGTAGTCAATACTAAACCGAGTATGACACCGTGCGTTGTTAAGATCGTGTAGTAATCAATGTTGAATGGTAACGTGTATTTACCGGAACGTACTAATGTCTGAAGCAGTCCCATCAATCCACCGACTAAAAGGGAGATGAATGTGACATGCATAAAGGCCATATATAGTCTGGATTCTTTTTTTGAGAAATTAAATATTTCCATGAGTTAGTACACCTCCACTGTGCCGAACATCAAATGGTGACCGATGCCGCAATATTCATTACAGACTACTGTGAAATCGCCATCGTTTTTCATAACGGATTCGAAGCGACTAATATGTCCAGGCTCGACCATCATGTTGACATTTGTGCCTGCCACTTGGAATCCGTGGACGACGTCTTTACTCGTTACTTGAAAAAGGACTGTGGAACCTTTTGGAACGCGAATCGTCTTAGTAGCGGTTCCGTCTTCTTCTTTGCCAAAGTCATAGTTGAAAGCGGAAGCGACAATATTGACAACGTATTTCCCGTCAGCCACTTCTGTTAGACCAAGATTGTCAGGTTGGAATGATTCATTCGCTTCGACGTTTTGTGGATCAATTGTTTCGATGTGACTTTGTGGATGTGTTCCTTTCCAGAACGCTGCAAAGCCGATAATGAGTAAGAATAAAACCAATGATGCTAAACCGAACACAAGCCATACTTTTTCATACTTATGCAAATGCATAATGTTTCCTCCTCTACTGCTGATTATTATCTAGATAAGAATAATCCGTAAGCGCCGAACCACATGACAAGAATGGCGATCCCGACGATCATCACCATGATCAAAGTACCTTTTAAATTCGTCTCTTCTTTTGGTTGATTTGTAGAAGATATCTTCTTGCTCAATACGGCCACCTCCTTGTCTGGATAGAATTCATACTTTCATCATAGTCCTGCTAGGGGAATAAAGAATTAGGGAAATCCCTATGAATAGTAGATAAAGAGTGTTGTTCACAATATGTTCAATCACTTTACATGCTTTTGTCATACACATCTCGCTGTAATTATGATTCAGACTAGTATGAAGGTACTGTCTGAATAGCTCGTCAGATGCACATGGAAATTCTAGCGTAACAGTGAGTAGAGTAAGGAATACTAAGTGAGAAAACATGTATTCAATGTTGACCGTATGTTTAATTAAAATTATAATATAATAAGGTAAAACCTAGGAAGCTGGTGTATGAAATGGAAAATGTGAAATGGATTGTAGTGAAAAATCCTGAAGAAGGCGCGAAGGAAGTATTTAATCTAATTTCTGAAGAACTTCAACATAATAGATTGCATGTACTTGGATTAGCTACAGGCAGCACGATGATTCCGATTTATAATGAATGGACTAATTCGTCTCTAGATTTTTCAAACATTACAGCATTCAATTTAGATGAATATGTCGGTATTGACGCTGACAACCCGAATAGCTATGCATACTTTATGAATCAACATCTATTCAGCAAAAAGCCATTTAAAGAAACGTATATTCCAAACGGTATGGCTGAAGATTTAGATAAAGAGTGTAAAGAATATGAGGATCAATTGAATTCTCACCCGTTAGATATTCAACTTCTTGGGGTGGGAGAGAATGGTCATATCGCTTTCAACGAACCAGGAACATCATTCGACTCAGTCACACATGTTGCGACACTGACAGACTCTACATTGGGGGTTAATAGTCAGTATTTCGAAAACGATGATAAGATTCCGAATATCGCATTGACGATGGGAATCTCTTCTATTATCAAGTCGAAGAAGTTAATCATGGTTGCATTTGGTGAGAAGAAGCGTGCGGCGATGGAGAAATTAAAAGCTGGAGAGGTAACGGCAGAGTGGCCGATTACCAAGTTATTGCATCATGAAGATGTAATTGTCATCACAGATCTACAGCTTGATTGAGTAGAATAGAGTAGGATGAGAGGCTATCCTGGAAGTGCAAGTTGACTTCCGGGATAGCCTTTTTGTGTGAAGTGGTTTTAATTGTGACGGTCATCTGTACTACTTTAGTGTTGATGGATGGGACATTGCTACGCCTACCACAGCAGCCGCCTTCGTTGGATTATGTGTAAGGCAATTCATATACTTCTTTTTTAAAAGCAGAAAATCAGGATCGCCAAGTTGCAGATCTTCCTATTAGAACCACAACCAAAATAAATACCACTCAGCAGCGCAGGCACAACTGGCGCGAACTTTCGCCAGCTGGCTCCTGGCTGTAGGCAATCGCCCACGTGCCTGCGCGGGTCCAAAAAGCGAACACGCACTAACTTCAATGCCCAACAACCAGTCGAGCAACGTGCCCAACAAAAAGTAACAAAGACCCGTAGCCGCATAGTTATGCTGCCAACTACGTTTCTAGGTTGGGTAATGTACGCTCTTTCTCTTTTCACTAGCCCAATTAAAACCACAACCTAACAGAATAACCACTCAGTAGCGCAGGCACAACTGCGGGGTAGGCCGTGGCCAGGAGACAACTGGCGCGAACTTTCGCCAGCTGGCTCCTGGCTGTAGGCAATCCCCCACGTGCCTGCGCGGGTACAAAAAGCGAACACTCACTAACTTCAGTGCCCAACAGCCGGTCGAGCAACGCCTCAACAAAGAGTGACAAAGACCCGCAGCCGCCTAGTCTTTCCGCCAACCGCGCTTCTAGGTTAGGTACTGTATACAACTCCTAGCACCTTAACACCATGCAATGCAAAGTAATCGTCGCAGTATACAATTGACTGAACGTCTCCATTTGTCAATTTAAGACACAAATATTTCGAAGTGTAATATATTGTTTAGTATTGAAACACTCTTGTTACATTACTGTAATAATTCAAGAGTTTGGTAAATGCTAAGATAAATAGACATAAACAGACAAGCAAACTAGTAAAAATACATACTATCATCGGAGGAACTTATGAATCTATTTCAAAAGGTCATTTCAGTCTTAGCACTTTCCACACTTCTGATCGTCTCACCATTTGCAGGACAAGCAGACGCAGCTGGCAAAACAACAAATATCACTAAAACAGCTACTAGCTTAACGGGTATCAAATATCGCTATGGCGGTACGACAAGAGCAGGATTTGATTGTTCAGGTTATGTTGGTTATGTATTCAAGAAAAATGGTTTGAAAGTAGCGAGAACTTCTCGTGCAATGTATGCATCTGGGCGTGCTGTTAAGAAATCAAGTCTTCGCAATGGCGATCTAGTATTCTTTAACACAACAGGACGCGGCGTTTCTCACGTTGGAATCTATGTTGGAAATGGCAAGTTCGCGCATGCTTCTACATCAAAGGGTGTGCGTGTAGATAGAGTAAATGATTCGTACTGGGGCAAGCGTTATATAGGTGCCAAGCGTGTTGCAGGTATTTAATAGAAGAGACATCGATCTTCCTTAAGTGGAAGATCGATTTTTTTGTGAAAAAATACCGGATAGGAGAGGGGGGATGCCCCAATCTTATCCGGTGAATATTAATTCGTTGCGTCTTGTGGAACGCGGATTGTCCAACGAGAGAAATCCGGTTCTTCTTTCTTTACTAATTCCTTAGGATAGATGAATGTCCAAGGAGTCGTGCTGTTTGCTTTCACGGAAAGTGGAGGATTCAGGTCGAATGTTCCTCGAGCTACCAATTCTCCTGTTGCATCTATCAATTCAAGCGGCAACTTTTCGATGTTGATTTGTTTAGAGTGGCCGTTACGAACAAATACAGATGCTGCGATAGTTTGGTCATCTTGTGATTGGATTTGGAAACCAGCGATATTCACTTCGCGTGGCTTCAATTTCGGAAGATCGCTTACAATGTTAGCCAACGCTTCCTTTTGCTCGGCAGGGAGTTGTTCTTCCCATGTAGGTGCAAGCTCCAATTGATGCGGCATCATCGAGTGAACGTTGAATGCGAGCTTCCAGTTCGTTGCGGGAATTTCTTCTGCCAATTGATCTTTCTTTTCAAAAACAAATACCCATGGACGTGCACTGCGCGCTGGGATTTCACCTAACTCGTTCAAATCAAACTCTGCAGATGCTGCGGTATTGCCTTCTTCATCAAGTAATAATAACTCAATTTCGCCTACAGTGATTGCTTCATCAAGTGAAGAGCGGAAGAATGCTTTGACTAACCAGCTACCGTTTGCAGGTTCCAAATCGATATCGATACCTGATAGGGAAATTTGATTGGGGTTTAATGGCTCTAGTTCATTTGCTAGGAAACGGAAAACATATTCCTGCTCTTGTGTTAGACTCCATTGCTCATGAAGAGATAGTTCTGTTTCGATATCTTCATCGCCTGAGCCTGCTTGGCCGTTTTCTAAAATTTCTTCGGATTCAACTGTACTGTCCAATCCCGTTTTATCGGTTTTTTTGAATAAATTGAAGAGTTTCATTGGGAAACCTCCTGTTGTGTATTGAGTTGCTTCATGAATGCGATAATTTCGGACGCAATATCCCGGCGCAGGCGTTGATAGTGCTTGGCGAATAACTGCAAGCCTTCACGCTGGTAAATACGCATAGGATCTTCTTGTCCGTATGAACGCAATCCAATTCCTTCTTTTAGGCGAGTCATTACTTCTAAATGCTTAACCCACATCGTGTCAATATAGCTCAACATGACTTGTGGTAACAGTTGACTCACTTGTTCATTATCAGTGAAAGTGTCGATAAATGCAAACAACTCTGCCATTTCTTCATCGTACTCTTTCATTATATCTGTGGTTCTATCTAATGAATGGGGGAGCTTAACTGGCGTCAGTAATAGCGCGTTCATAGTCCGTTCAATACGCTCGAAATCCCAGTTGTCGGCGATTTCATTATCAGGGCAGCTATCTAGAACAACGAACTCAACCGTTTCTGACAACATGGTCTTAAGTTTTTCGAAAATATCCTTGCCTTCTAGTACGCGGTTACGTAAGGAATAAATGACTTCACGTTGATCATTGATGACATCATCTAATTTTAGGTTATATTCACGCATAGAGAAGTGTGCGCCTTCAACGATACGTTGTGTGCGTTCCGTCAGTTCATGTACTTCAGGATTGAGTACTTTACCATTGTCATCAGTACGGACTTTCGTCAAAAATTTCTCGAGTTCTTCTGGAGAGAAGCGCATGTACATTTCATCTTCTAAAGAAAGATAGAATTGACTTTCTCCATGGTCTCCTTGACGACCTGAACGGCCTCGTAACTGATTATCTACACGGCGACTCTCATGTTTTTCTGTACCTAATACAAATAGTCCACCATTTTCTTCCACGCCTTCACCGAGGACGATATCCGTTCCCCGACCTGCCATATTAGTAGCAACGGTAATATTGCCTGCTTGTCCAGACTCGGAAATCAATGAAACTTCCTGCTCCACACTTTTCGCATTCAATAGATGGAACTTCAATCCTTCATCACGTAAATACTTGGCGACCGCTTCGGATTGAAGAATGGATGTTGTACCAACCAATACTGGTTGCCCTTTCGCATGACGTGCAGCTACTTCTTTTGCTACTGCTTTATACTTTTCTTCTGTTGTTCTGAAAACGAAATCTGGTGCATCGATACGTGCACGTGGACGGTTCGTTGGGATTTGGATTACTTCCATATTATAAACTTCACGGAATTCCTTATCTTGGGTTTTCGCAGTGCCCGTCATTCCGCAAAGCTTTGGATACATGCGGAAGTAGTTCTGAATGGTAATTTGAGCTTGTGCTTTATTTTCGTCTGTAATATCGACGCCTTCTTTAGCTTCAATTGCCTGGTGAAGCCCATCTGATAATGTTCTACCTTCCATAATTCGGCCGGTGAACATATCTACCAATTCAATTTTTCCGTCGCGTACGATGTAATCGACATCACGCTTGAAGATGACGAAGGCACGGACCGCTTGGATAACGTAGTGATAGAGTGTTTGGTGATCTAAATCATATAAATTGTCGATACCGAATGCTTTCTCGACTTTTTCGATTCCTTGTTCCGTGAGGGAAGTGGCCTTTGTTGCTTCGTCAAAGTCAAAATCCTCTTCGACTTTAAAGCGTTTGGCTAGGCGGGCTGCGATATGGTGAAGGTCCGCATCAGCTTGCGTTTTGCCTGCTACAATTAATGGTGTCTTCGCTTCGTCGATCAAGACGCTGTCGACTTCATCGATAATAGCGAAATGATAAGGTCGCTGCACTTTTTGAGAAGTGTGCTGCACCATATTATCCCGTAAATAGTCGAAGCCGAATTCTGTACCTACACCGTACGTAATATCTGCTTCGTAAGCGGCTTGTTTAGCTGGTCCTTGCATCATGGGTACATTCAATCCGACAGTCAATCCAAGGAAACGATGAATTTGACCGATTTGATCAAAGTCCCGTTTTGCCAGATAATCATTCACTGTAATGACGTGAACGCCTTTACCTTCAAGCGCGCGTACATATGAAGGTAGAGAAGCAACAAGTGTTTTACCTTCACCAGTCGGCATCTCAGCAATATTGCCTTCCGTTAATACAGCACCACCGATTAGTTGCACATCAAAATGGCGCATACCGAGAACCCGTTTAGATGCTTCACGCACAACTGCGAATGCATCCGGCATAATGGTCTCGACGGTTGCGCCGTCTGCTAACTGTTGTTTGAATTGATCTGTCATTCCAGAAAGACCCTCATCAGACATAGCGATATATTTAGGTTCCAGTGAATTAATCTGCTCCACAATTTTGCGGTATTTACGCAACTGACGTTCACTCGTTCCAGTTCTACGTTTAAAGATTTTCAACATGAATTAGACGCTCCTTTATAAATCTCTATCTATAATGAGAGATTCCTATCTATTTTACCAAAAGGGTGGACAAAAGACTATCTATATATTGAAAGAGAAGAACGATAGATGTATCACGACTGATCACATGTAAAATGGACAAAACCTTGTTGTGTCGGTGTTTAGTAGTGTATGCATGTAAGCAAGTAAGGGAATAGATGAGTAATGCATTCTAAATGATGAAATCTAGCAACAATCATGTTATACTAAAAGGTGATATGTACGTAATGCTAATTGGGGAGGAAAGACATGTTATTCATTGCAATGTCTGTAGCTTTTATCGCTGCAATTATACTAACACCGCTAGTCATCAAATTCGCGTATCGGATCGGTGCGGTTGACCGCCCCAATTATCGGAAAGTCCACGCGAGAATCATGCCTAGAATCGGCGGGCTCGCAATCTTCGGAGCGTTTATTATTGGATATGCTATATTATTGCCGAAAGACGAGCACGCAGTCAGCATCCTAATCGGTGCAGTACTGATCGTCATGATTGGCTTTTTAGACGATATGCTGGAAATAACAGCAAAAGCAAAAATGTCAGGCCAACTAGCAGCTGCGTTGGTCGTTGTACTATGGGGCGGATTACAAATTGAATTCATCAACTTGCCGTTTCTTGGTCAGCTCGACTTTGGGTATTTAAGTATTCCGATCACGATCATTTGGATCATCGGAATCACGAACGCCGTCAACTTGATTGACGGATTGGATGGTTTGGCAGCAGGAGTTTCCACTATTGCGCTTATTGCTATTACGGTAATGGCCCTATTAATGGGAGATGTCTTTGTTGCTGCAACGGCTTCTATATTGGCAGCTAGTTCGCTTGGATTCTTATTTTTCAACTTCCATCCAGCGAAAATTTTTATGGGCGATACGGGATCACTCTTCCTTGGATTTATGATTTCGGTACTGGCATTGCTCGGCTTTAAGAACGTTGCCGTTGTATCACTAGTTATTCCAATTATCATGTTAGGTGTTCCAATTTCAGACACGTTCTTTGCGATTGTTCGACGAGTTCGCATGAAGCAGTCTATTACTGCAGCAGATAAGTCGCATTTGCATCACTGTTTATTGCGTGTAGGCTTCTCGCATAGACAAGCTGTGCTTACGATTTATGGTATTGCGATTTTATTCGGAGCAGCCGCTGTATTGTTCTCACAAGCTACAGTGTGGGGTGCGTTGCTACTGATTTTCGTTATGTTGATTGTGATTGAGCTGTTTGTAGAGTTGATTGGTTTGGCAGGGGCGAATTATCGTCCGTTGTTAAATTTAGTACGCATGATTGGTAAATAAATATAACGAGTCCTTGTCTGCTGCAAAGCGGATGAGGGCTTTTTTGTTGTAATTAAACTGAAATGGAAAGATCCGGGTAGGGGAGGGAGCCGTTGATCGAAGCTCCAGGCTGACGCTTTCCCATGGGCACGCGGTGAGCCAACCAGGTAGCTATGCTCTCTTTTGGTTGTCTCGCCTAATCGGGCTGATCCATCGGGAGTCGCCGCCTTGCGCTTACGATCAACTAGTGTCATTTTCTGAATTTATAAAGTGAAAATCAAAGTTATTTCCGCTTGTGATCTTGAATTTTGTACTTAAATAGATTCGATGAACAAAATTAAGTCAGTTAATAACTTCAATGTACTCTCAAACTATTTATAGTCGCAAATCCCATCTACTCTCTAATTGATACTTTTTTCTCTATCTATCCAAAAAAGCGATGAAACCAGTTAAGGTCTCATCGCTTCTGAATGAACTATTGATAATCGGTTTGTGCGGATACGGAGGATTGGTCCGTGTTTAGCTCAGTTAAAGAAGAAGAGTCGGGAATCAACCCTAGATGGGATTTCAAAATCTGCTTTACTTCTTCTAGCTTCTGCTCATCCAACTTGTAATAATAAATACCTGTCGACATGTCGTCATAACCTGTCAACGTGATGGTATCAACATCCGGAAGTCCGCTTTTTATATACTGTATGAACGATAACATTTGTTTGGATGTCATGTCGGTCTTCATGTTATCGCCAAGTGCATTGATCACGTCCCCGTATTTTGTAATGGATGTAATCGATGTCGCTTCTTTGATCATCGCCTGAAGAATCATTTGCTGACGTTTGCCGCGCTCGATATCATTATCGAGTTTACGAGTACGTGCTAGGGCTAACGTGTGGCGTCCGTCTAGGCGTTGGAAGCCTGGCATAAGATGAATTGCATTTTTATCATTTTCATCTTTCTCTATACGCTCGTATGGAACTTCGACTTCTACACCGCCAAGTGCATCTACTACATCTATGAATGCATTAAAGTTCATTTTGACGTAATAGTTGACGGGAACATCGAATAGTTCTTCGACTGTATCAATAGAAGCTTTAGTACCACCGTAGGCATGAGCATGTGTGATTTTATCTTTATAGTTTACCTGTGGAATATAAACATGTGAATCACGGGGAATGCTGACGAGTTTTACACTTTTTGTTTTAGGGTTCAGAGTTGCGAGTACCAGTGCATCTGACCTACCGTTTTCTCCTGTTTCTTGCCGCGTTTCGCTTTCATCTACGCCAATCAACAAAATTGACACTTTATCTTTTGCGGGTTCTACATATATTTCTGGCGGTTCTGTCTTAGCGATGGGTTCATAAGAACGATCTAGTACGTTCACCGCTTGATTATGCAGCTTGAATGCATAAGCGGCAACGCCTATGATCGCTATGAAGAACGTAAAAAATGCTATTTTCAAGAAGCGTTTTGTTTTGGACGCGTTCTTTTTCTTATATTCTGCTCTTTTCATTTTATACCTCCAGGGTGTACGGCAGAAAAAAACCGTCAGTGGCAACTCTTTACATGAAAACTCGTAGTGATGTAATGAAATCAGACCTACTGCTCATAAAGTTTACCTTCTATCATTATACCCGCTTTTTGATTGGACGTATAGTCAGATGTCGAACTCTAGAAATTTATGTCCGGTTGTGGCGATGACCGCCTGACCGTTCGTTAACTCCATCATCCATTCCTGAAAAATCCCCTGATCTTCTTCAGGAACATATAAAAAGAGTTCAACGTCCTCTTCATAGACGATCTCTTTTAACGGGTAATCGGATTGCCGTACTTCATTTTCTACTTTGCCTAGCCATGTGTAATCAATAGAAGTTTTAACTAGTGTGTGTAATTTTCTTTCCACAACACCTGTTGCGGCAATGCCTTCAGAAGCTGCTTTGCCATACGCACGAATTAATCCGCCACCGCCGAGTTTAATGCCGCCGAAATAGCGAGTCACGACAATCGCGGTATCTTTTAGCTGTTGCTTTTTGAGAACTTCCAAAATAGGAAAGCCGGCTGTACCTGAAGGCTCCCCGTCATCGTTCGCTTTTTGGATCTGGTCATGTTCTCCTATGATATAGGCAGAACAATTATGAGTAGCTGTATGATGGCTTTTTTTGATGTCCTGTATGAAGTCCAGTGCCTCCTGTTCTGTCTCGACTCGTTTGACAAATGACAGAAAACGGGATTTTTGGATGACGAATTCACTCTCTCCGTATAGTTTTACGGTTTTATAATTAGCTCGCATTTGTCGTACCCCCTACATTTGTAATATACTTATAATACTTATTCATCATTAAAATGATATACTATATATGAAGTGTATAAGTATTTAGGCTAAACTGCAATAATGCTCGCTTTGCGAATTTTCACATAAACGGGTGCGGGAGGGAGTTCTTTGAACGATAAGGCAATTGACATTCAACAGATGGAGAAAATCTTTGGCAACATGGTAAATGTAATGGATCGTTCAAAAAGCGACATTTTCTTAATTAGTGAACAAAGCCGCCGAAGTTTTGAAGAGATGCAAAAAGAGTTAGCAGAAGTGAAAGAAAGTATTTCTCATGTGATAACAGAAGGCGATTCCTTAGAGGATATGTCACGTCACTCAAGAAAACGTCTGGCTACTGTATCAAAAGACTTTGAAACATACAGTGAAGATGAAGTTAAACAAGCTTATAGTGTAGCGAATGACTTGCTTGTACGCGCCTCCATCAATAAAATGGAGGAGAAACAACTTCGTGAAAGACGGGATGAACTTGAACGTCGACTGATGTTGCTGCTCTCTACAATTGAAAGAGCGGACCAACTTGTAAACCAAGTAACCACTGTGATCACATATTTAACATCTGATTTGAAAAATGTAAGTACAGCACTGGAAACGGCTCGCCATAAACAAGATTTTGCGGTTCAGATTATTCAGGCCCAAGAAGAAGAGCGTAAACGTTTATCACGTGATATTCATGATGGACCTGCGCAAATGCTGGCCAATGTCTTGATGCGTTCGGGTTTAATTGAAAAAACATTTGTTAAGCATGGCCCAAAAGAAGCGATGCAAGAGCTATCTTACCTAAAAGAAATGGTTAGAGGTGCGCTATCTGAAGTACGTCGTATCATTTATAACTTGCGACCTATGGCTTTGGATGATTTAGGACTAGTTCCGACATTGCGAAAGTATTTATTGACCATTAGTGAATACGAGGCGCCGCTAATCATTCATTTTCAAAGCAACGGAGCAGAAGAGAGATTTGCTTCTAATTTTGAAGTAGGTATTTTCCGTCTGATCCAGGAGTCAGTTAATAACAGTATTAAACATGCGAAAACTGATGAAATATGGGTGAAAATCGAATGGTTACGCGAATCAGTTAATATAGTAATTAAAGACCGAGGTCTGGGCTTTGATACAAATGAAGTAAAAGAGAAATCATTTGGTTTAATTGGAATGCAAGAACGTGTGGAGTTATTGAAAGGGAAAATGAAGGTCATTTCGAAAGTCGGAGAAGGCACTTCGATACTTTTTCAAATTCCATTGGATGAAGATCTGTAAGTAAGGTATTTACTGGGAGGAATAGGATATGGAAGCGACAAAAATTTTGATAGTAGATGATCACCAATTATTCCGTGAAGGAGTTAAACGGATTTTGGATTTTGAAGAATCATTTAACGTAGTAGCAGAAGGCGACGATGGTGTTGAAGTAGTTGAGTTGTACAGAGAGTATGAGCCAGACGTAGTGCTGATGGATATTAATATGCCACGCATGAATGGTGTAGACGCGACTGAGCAATTAATAAAAGAATTTCCGGATGCGCGCGTCATCATGCTTTCCATTCATGACGACGAATCCTACGTAACACACGCTTTGAAAACAGGTGCTCTCGGCTATATGCTAAAAGAAATGGATGCAGATGCGATTATTCAAGCGATCAAAGTAGTAGCGAATGGTGGCTCATACTTACATCCGAAAATCACGCATAATTTAGTAACAGAATTCCGTCGTTTGAGCGAGAGAGAACATAAAGGATCCTTCCAGCAGAACGACATTCGTCGTCCACTCCATTTATTGACGAAGCGCGAATGTGAAGTTCTACAATTGTTGACAGATGGCCAGAGCAACCGGACAATCGGTGAAACACTCTTCATCTCAGAAAAAACTGTGAAAAACCACGTTTCTAGCATTCTGCAAAAAATGAGTGTAAATGACCGTACACAAGCTGTTGTTACAGCAATCAAAAATGGTTGGGTAGAAGTAAAATAATTAAAAAAAGAAAAGGTCTTTGCATGTTGAAGGCCTTTTTCTCTACGTAGGAGGGGCATATGAAGAAAAAAATGGTAGTCGCATCCATGGCATTAGTGCTCGTGTTAGGTGCATGCGGTAACGCAGATGAAACGAATCAGAACGATCCTGAAACTGGCGAAGCAGCACCAGGCAGTGGCGCCATCGATCATGGAGTAGATGAAAATAAAGTAGGATTCAGCATGTCAGGTGACAAAGTCGAAGAAGCTACAGACGTACCAAAAGAAGATAAAGAAGAAATTCTAGCTGCTTTTGATAACTACATCGAAACATTGAACAATCAAGACGTAGAAGGTTATCTGACTACACTTTCTACTAAAGGCTATGATCTCGAAGAAGAGCGTCAGGCTACGGAAGAAATGCTTGAGAATTCTACGATGAAACGTGAAACAGATAATGAAACGATCGTAAAATATTCAGGTGATAGCGCACAGTTATTTTCTACATTGAAAACGACATTCACGGATATTGAGACAGACGTAGAAAATACACATGAAGGTCGCCAAGTGACTGTATTCAATAAAGAAGATGGCGCATGGAAAGTGTTTTCAATCCACTTTATTGGTGATGAACCAGTAAAAGAATAAACCGCTTGATATGTTGAGTTAGCGACAAAACTTCCAGTGAGTACAACTGGAAGTTTTTTTATGCGAAAAAAAGCCATACTACAAGTACTTGCTTTTCTCCGCTATTGGAATTATAATTAAATTAAGAACGCATGTTCTGTAAGGAGGCGAATTCAATGCCTTTGATCCCCGCAGAGGCAATGCCGTATTTGGAGAACTATATTTATCTTCCTATGCTATTGACGATTATGGAACGTGACCGTCAGTTATTAGAGAAGGTACCGTTTAAATTGAAAAGCCCGTACCTTAATTTGCTGGACGAGACAATGAACACAGTTTCTGCTGATCTACAAACAACTTCTTTGTATTTGCGAAAGCATAAAATGAGGGTGATACGCCATTCAACAGATGAACTATTTACGGAATATGTATTTTTACATGATGGCTATCAAGATATGCGACGCTACTTGAATGTTCGCTTACGTAACCGATCGGAAGAGTTACTGAATCTGTATATTAGGAAATTGTCGAATCAGAACTCTTCGGGTCCATGATCATATAATACGAACTTCGCAATTCTTCCTGAGCATTTTCAAATCGTTGAGACAAAATATGCGATAATGCCATTTGGCGATAAACAGTTGCTAACGACGTATCTAGATGCATCTGCGTATCGTTTTTTAGAATCACGGTTACACCATCCTCGTGCTGAACAGCGTCTTTTACTGCATGATAAGCCACCCATGAGTTTTTATGTAAGGTAGGGGACAGTAAAGGGAAGAATAATAACGGCCGATCATTCGAATGAGTCAGCATAATCGGTGGCTTTGGTCGGTTTTTCAAATCCATTTTGGAACTGTTAATAATGGACTCAAAGTTGGAACGGTAATGCGCACAAGACTCTCTCATAATTTCTAATGGTGTTTTCTCGACAATAAAAGTCCGGTCGCTTTCCACTACTTTTGTATAGTATGGATTCGCATGTTGTCCATGGAGTAATGCAAAAGTATGAAATGTAACGATGTAAGACGATAGATAATGTGGATTAGCCATGTTGTTCCCTCCCGTTTAATAGGACCATATACGTATTAATTATAGTATAGAAAAAACGAAAATCAACTGTAATGTTGGAAAATAGTAAATGTTCTATTAATATGGTGATTTTTATCGAATGGTTGTGGTTTTAATAGAACGAATAAATTGAAAGATTACGTCTGATACCCGACTACTGAACGCTTTTGACAGAAAGACTATGTGGCTGCGGGTCTTTGATGCTATTTGTTGGGTCGTTGCTCGACTGGTTGTTGGGTACTGAAGTTAGTGCGTGTCTGCTTTCTGGACTCGCGCAGGCACGTGGGGGATTGCCTCCAGCCATGAGCCAGCTGGCAAAGTGCCGCCAGTTGTCTCCTGGCCACGGCCTACCCCGCAGTTGTGCCTGCGCTACTAAGTGGTATTTCTTTAGGTTGTGGTTCTAATGGAGAGAAGATCAGTGACATCGCGAAAACCATCCATCAGCGCCGTAGTGTGGGGAATGAGCTTGCCACTTACATTGCCAGCTAAACCACAACCCTATATCTATAGAAAAGTTAAAAAGCTGAAGACCATCCCAAGAGAATAGGGACGTTCTTCAGCATCGTACTGATCTTCAGTTCTGATACTCAATAGCCGCAGCACACAATGTTTTAGCAGCTGCAATCATAGCTTTTTCGTCTATGTCGAAACGTGGATGGTGGTGAGGGTATGCATCTGTCGGCTTGGCACCTGTGAAGAAGAAAGTACCTGGAACTTTTTCAAGGTAGTAGGCGAAGTCTTCTCCACCCATTTGAGGTTGCATTTCTTCTACGCCTTTTAGATCCGGAATAGATTCAGCAATCGTTTTTAAGTAGTTCGTTTCTTTTTCATGATTGACCACTGCCGGATATCCACGGAAGTAGTTTACAGTGATTTGACAATCGTGAGCCAAGGCCGTGCCTTCAGCTACACGCTTTATTTCTTGTTCCATTAGATTGCGTACGTCATTAGTAAATGTGCGAACAGTTCCCTCTAGAACAGCTTGGTCGGCGATGACGTTGAAGGCGTTTTCTGCGACGAATGAGCCGACGGATAGTACAGCTGATTCAATGGGATCCACACGTCTTGAGACGACTTGTTGCAAGTTCATCACGAGCTGTGAACCGATTACGATCGCGTCTTTCGTTTGATGTGGAGAAGCGCCGTGTCCGCCAGCACCTTGAATGGTAATATTGAATCGGTCCGCTGCAGCCATAATTGGGCCTGGAGCGTAATAGATAACGCCTGAGTCAAATAGGGACCACAAATGCGTGCCGAAAATGACATCGACACCTTCTAAACAGCCGTCTTCAATCATCGCAATCGCGCCGCCTGGAGCTAATTCTTCCGCGTGTTGATGGATAAACACATATTCGCCAGTAAGCTCCTCGCGCATTTCATTCATAGCTTTTGCCAATTGGAGAAGCGTGGCGGTATGGCCATCATGTCCACATGCGTGCATGACGCCCGGTACAGTGGAAGCGTACGGTGTATCTTTTTGATCTTGAATAGGTAACGCGTCAAAGTCTGCTCGCAAAGCAACCGTTTTTCCTGGCTTCGCACCTTTGACTCTTGCGACGACACCATTGCCGCCTACTCCAGTACGTACTTCCACTCCCAGTTGTGTATAAAAGTCAGCGATATAGGCAGCGGTTTTCGTTTCTTTAAATGAAATTTCCGGGTTCATGTGCAAATAACGGCGAATCTCTACCATATCGTCATAAGATTGTTCGAGTTTCTGAAATAATTGTTCTCTCATTATAAAACCCCTTTCAAATAGACAAATAAGTCAATCAACTCGTTTAGTATAGCAAGGGGTAAGTTATATCGCAAACTACGAGTTTTGAAATTTCTGGTAACTGAAACGAATGAAAAATGGTAGGTTAGACGTCGTTTAACATAAAAAAAGAAGGTCTGACGTCGAAACGTCAAACCTCTTCAGTAGGTGTTTTATAATGTGTAGTGTATGGAGCGCTTGTGAAGATATGTTGCGTAGCACCACCGGCATCTTTGAAAACCGTTTTATCGGATAATTGATTACCGGGAGAGTTATACCAAATATCGTACAAGCGTCGATCTGTCCATTCTGTCAGCAATGTATACGTATCAGAACCGATAGGACGCAATAAGCGGAAGGCTACGAAACCTGGCATGTTTTGCAGTTGTTCGCCCAGGTGCTTGTACTGATGTTCGAAAATTGGTTTCCCTTCATCTGTCACTGCAACGTTATCCATTGCAAAGAATCCAGGTTCTGTCAGGTTGCCGTAAGAACCTACTACTTCAAATTTCCTTGGTGTTTGAAATACACTCTTGCCATTTGTCTCATGTAGCAACAGTGTACTGCCGCCACCATTCATCAAAAGTATAGGTTCATCAGTGTGCTGGTCTTTGATCTTCTCCATAAAACCCAGCGTTCCAGTTGTCATATAAATATTCATGTAAAGTTCCTCCTTTGGCTAGTAACGATCGTCTTTGCTTAATTTACTTAACAACACTTTTTACTAGTGTATGATTCTACATGTAGTAATTCCCTTAATTCCTCCGAATCAAACACGTCTGTTGCAAGCAAGTTAGGAATGATTGTCTAAAGCGTGGCAGAAGTGTGAGTTGTCCTAGCACAAAATTATGACAAAGGCGCAATTCACTATACATTGACTTGTCAACGGTTTATCATGAGAACGTATATGAGTTACGTGAAAGAAATTAAAATAATGGAAAGAGGTATCTCTGAATATGTCAACTTTTAATGATACGTTATTACGTGCTGCGAGAGGCGAGGAAATTGAACACACGCCCGTTTGGTTTATGCGTCAAGCAGGACGTTCACAGCCGGAATATCTTAAAATCAAAGAGAAATACTCCTTGGAAGAAATTACGCATCAGCCAGAATTGTGTGCGTATGTAACAAAGCTTCCTGTAGATCAATATGATGTAGATGCTGCTATTTTATATAAAGATATCGTTACACCACTTGTAGGAATCGGAGTAGACGTAAAGATTAAATCAGGCGTAGGTCCAGTTATCTCAAATCCGATTCGTTCTGCACAAGACATCGCAAACTTAGGTGAGTTTTCAGCAGAAGAGCAAGTTCCTTACGTGTTAGATACGATAAAATTGCTGACACAGGAGCAATTGAATGTACCACTAATCGGTTTCGCAGGCGCACCGTTTACACTTGCGAGTTATATGATCGAAGGCGGTCCTTCAAAGAGCTATAACCTGACAAAGTCCTTCATGGTATCTGAGCCACAAGCTTGGTTCGCATTGATGGATAAGTTAGCCGATATGACGATTAGTTATATTACAGCACAAGTTAACGCAGGTGTGAAAGCTGTGCAAATATTTGATTCATGGGTAGGCGCATTGAATGTATCGGATTACCGAATCTTCATTAAACCTACAATGACTCGTATTTTCTCGGAACTGCGTAAATTAAATATTCCATTGATTACATTCGGAGTCGGCGCAAGCCACTTGGCGAATGAATGGCATGACCTACCAGTCGACGTAGTAGGACTGGATTGGCGCTTGTCTATTAAAGAAGCTGGTGAACGCGGTCTGACAAAACCGTTGCAAGGGAACTTGGATCCATCCATGTTACTGGCAGACTGGTCCGTCATCGAAGAACGTGCAAAGCTTATAGTTGAACAAGGTGTAGAGCACGGTAGCCATATCTTCAACTTAGGCCACGGTGTATTCCCTGACGTGAAACCTGCAACATTGAAACGCTTAACAGCTTTCGTACATGACTATAGTAGAGAATTACGTTCGAAATAACAATCCAACCATGAGGTGAAAATGATGACGAAAAAGAAAATGGGCTTACTCGTTATGGCGTACGGTACACCAAACTCCTATGACGATCTATTACCGTATTACACGCATATCCGTAGAGGCCGTCCGCCGGCTCCGGAACAAGTAGAAGATCTTCGCAATCGCTATGAGGCAATCGGAGGCATTTCACCACTTGCGCGGATTACGGACGATCAAGCGAACGCACTAGGCGCGCGTTTGAACGAAGCACAAGACGAAATTGAATTCAAAGTATATGTAGGTCTGAAGCATATTGCACCATTCGTGGAAGATGCCATACAAAAAATGCATGAAGATGGTATTACGGAAGCTGCATCCATTGTATTGGCACCACATTTCTCTACGTTCTCCGTTAAATCATACAACGGTCGCGCGAAAGAGGAAGCAGACAAGCACGGGATTACACTTACTTCAGTTGAAAGCTGGTACAAGCAACCGAAATTCATCGAGTACTGGGCGAACCAATTGCGTCAAACCTATGACGCGATGGACGAGACTGAGCGCAACAATTCATGCTTGATCGTATCAGCTCACTCATTACCGGAAAAGATTCTGGCTAACGGTGACCCATACGCTGATCAGTTGAAAGAAACAGCAGAAATGATTACGGAAGCAGCAGGCGTAAAAACATACGCACTTGGCTGGCAAAGTGAAGGGCAAACCCCTGATCCTTGGCTAGGTCCGGACGTACAAGATCTCACACGTGAACTGTTTGAAACGAAAGGATATACATCATTCGTTTACACACCAGTTGGATTCGTTTCAGATCACTTGGAAGTTCTGTACGATAACGACTACGAGTGTAAAGTAGTATGTGATGATATCGGCGCAGCGTACCACAGACCTGCTATGCCGAACACCGATCCTTTATTCATTGATGCGATGGCAGATGCGGTAATGGATCAATTGCACGCAACAAAATGAATTCGATTGGATTGGAGTGAAAAAGGACATGAGTGAACGAAAAAAAGTTGTCATAATCGGCGGCGGCATCACAGGTCTCGCTGCAGCGTATTATATGCAAAAAGATGCCCGTGAACAAGGACTTCCCATAGACATCATCATGATTGAAGCTTCAACAGAACTAGGTGGAAAAATCCGAACAGTCCGTCGAGACGGCTATGTAATCGAACGCGGTCCCGATTCCTTTTTGATCCGTAAAAAAAGTGTAGACCAATTAGCGACTGACCTGGGTATAGATGATCAGCTTGTGCGTAACGCAACAGGGCAAGCCTATATATTGCTGCATAATCAGATGCACAAAATCCCAGCAGGTGCTGTCATGGGTGTACCGACTGAAATCAAACCCTTCGTTACGTCAGGTTTATTCAGTTTAAGCGGTAAAATACGTGCGGCAGGTGACTTTGTATTACCACGTTCTGAAGTAACTGGAGATCAGTCGCTCGGTAAGTTTTTCCGTCGACGCTTTGGTACAGAAGTGGTGGAAAATCTAATAGAGCCATTATTGTCGGGCGTCTATGCCGGTGATATCGATCATATGAGCCTGGAATCGACTTTCCCACAGTTTTATGAAGTGGAAAAAAATTATCGTAGCTTAATTTTAGGAATGAGGAAGACTACTCCTAAACAGCTACCGCAAAAAAATAGTCATAGTTCGAAGAAAATGGGTGCTTTCCATACATTTAAAAATGGTCTGGATTCATTGATCGAAGCATTGGAAGAGCAACTGACTGATGTCAACGTTATGAAACAGACGCGTGTCACGAAAATAGTGAAACAAGACGACCGTGCCGTTCTGACATTGAATGATCAGCAGCAAGTCGTAGCAGATGCAGTCATCATGTCGACTAGCCACGTAGTAGCGAGCCGTTTATTTGAGCCGCATGGACTGTTGAAAGAACTAGGAACGATTCCGATGACATCTGTCGCAACAGTCGCACTTGGTTACCCGAAGAGTGCGATGAAGAGCGATATCGATGGAACGGGTTTCTTAGTACCACGCAGTAGTAATCATTCGATTACCGCATGTACACTCGTCGATCGTAAATGGCCAACGACAACACCAGACGATAAAGTGATGGTGCGAGCATTCGTCGGACGCGTTGGGGAAGAAGCGATTGTCGACTTACCGGATGCTGAGATCGAAAAGATTGTTCGCCAAGATATGAAAGAAATTCTCGGGCTCGAAGGTGAACCCGATTTCTGTATCATTACACGCTGGAAAGAGGACAGACCGCAATACCGCGTAGGCCATAAAGAGAAGGTTTTACGTGCGCGAGAAGAAGTGCAATCGGAGTTTCCGATGGTCGAGCTGGCTGGCGCCTCCTATAATGGAGTCGGTTTGCCTGACTGTATCGATCAAGGAGTCGCCGCGAAAGATCGTGTATTGGCAAAGCTGTTTAAATAACATAGAAAAATCCGTACAACAATTGTTGTGCGGATTTTTTTATATTGTATGGCGAGTGGATTTGTCTGGAAAGCGCGGTTGGGCTAGCACAATGGGCGAGCTGTTCAATTTATGTATGTATTACCGCACAAAAAAAGCGAATATAGGAATATTCGCCGAAAGAAAGTTTTGTTTTGTTTTACTTTACGTTGCAATGATTACATTGATTAGAGTAACACTCGTGCTGCTCTTCAATTTCAGTTCCACATGTCACACAAACCTTCGCCGGCAAGTTCTTGAAAAATTCTACGATGCTTTCTACCATATTTATCAATCCCCTTCTGTTTGTTGTATAACTCTTTGTTATATACACATTGTATTATAACAGATGCCGAAAGTCAACAATTCATTTAACTATCTGTTAAAATGGATTCAAGCCTTTTGTGACGGGCTTTCAGGCAGTTTTAGCTGTTTGAAATTGAAAGAATTAACTGAAAATAAATGTGGCAATTTTGTGAGGAGAGAAGAAAATATGAAATTTATCGATAATCAAGGCATTACAGACCCGCGTATTAACCTGGCTATTGAGGAATATGTACTCAATACGATGGACGTAGACAAAGATTCGTATTTACTGTTCTATATCAACGAACCTTCTATCATAATTGGAAAGAACCAAAATACAGTTGAAGAAATCAATACAGAGTTTGTCGATCGTCAAGGCATTCACGTAGTACGCAGACTGTCCGGTGGCGGTGCGGTGTATCATGATAAAGGAAACTTAAACTTCAGTTTCATTACGAAAGACGATGGGGAATCGTTCCGTAATTTCAAGAAGTTCACAGAGCCTGTAACAGATGCGCTGGCTAAAATGGGGATCAAAGCGGAATTGCTTGGCCGTAACGATATTTTGATTGATGGACGTAAAATCTCAGGGAATGCACAGTTTGCTACAAAGGATCGTATGTTTAGCCATGGGACGTTATTGTTTGATACAGATATGGAAGGTGTCGTGAATTCACTTAAGGTGAGGAAAGACAAAATTGAGTCAAAAGGGATCAAGTCGATTCGCAGTCGTGTCGCGAATATTTCCGAGTTCTTAGAAGAGCCTATCTCCATTGAACAGTTTAGACAGGAGATCTTAAATTCGATGTTCGATGGGGAAGAGAATATTGAGTATCGTGTGCTGACGGATGAAGACTGGACGAAAATTCGTGAATTGTCTGCGGAGCGCTATGGTAACTGGGAGTGGAATTACGGACGTTCACCGAAATTCAACTTGCAACAGTCCAAACGTTTCCCTGTCGGTGGCATTGATGTTCGTTTGCAAGTGGAAAAAGGCAGTATAGAAAACGTCAATATATACGGTGACTTTTTCGGTGTTGGTGAAGTACAAGAAATCGAGAAACGTTTGATTGGCGTGAAATACGAACGTAAGGCGATCACGGAAGCACTCGAGTCAATGGACGTTGAGAAAATCCTTGGTGGTATTAAGCTGGAAGAATTTGTGGATGTAATCTATTAAAGAACAGCGCATGTCTTGCGGGGCATGCGTTTTTGTATACGAGGTTTTATTTATGTGTGCTGTGAAATGCGTTATACTGAATATAACGAGAAAGTGAGGAGTTACGGTGAAGCATCGAATATTTATTGTAGAAGATGATTTGAAAATTGCCCAACTGCTAGCGGGAACGCTTGAAAAATATCAATATGAAGTCGCAATTATTCAGGACTTTGACCGTGTCGTCGAAGAATGTAACGCGTATAATCCGCATTTAGTGCTTTTAGATATTAACTTGCCGGTTTACGATGGCTACTATTGGTGCCGTCAGCTACGCCAGCATACGATGTGTCCGATTATATTCATCTCGGCACGCTCAGGTGATATGGATCAAGTTTTTGCGCTCGAAAATGGTGGCGATGATTTCATTACGAAGCCATTCCATTATGAAATTGTATTGGCGAAGATTAAAAGCCATTTGCGTCGTTCGTTCGGGGAATACTCACCGAATCAGTCGGAGCGCATGATTGCATCAGGTGATCTGACGTTGTATATAGAGCGGATGACGTTACAAAAAGGCAAGGAAGAAATTCCACTTCAGAAGAAAGAGTGTGTCATTTTGGAATTGCTAATGGGCGAGTCTCCGAAAGTCGTGTCGCGCGAAAGATTACTCGAAGAACTGTGGGATGACCAGTCATTCGTCGATGAAAATACACTCAACGTCAATATGGCCAGAGTGCGCAAGAAATTGACCGATTACGATGTGCGGTCTTGGATTGAAACGGTGCGTGGTGCGGGGTATCGCTTCATGCCGGAGTCGGAAGCCTAATGAAAGCATTCACACTGTTCGTCAAAGAGCATGTACCGTTCATGTTGTTTCAAATCGGACTCGTATCGTTCATTTTACTATTGTTTTGGCTTGACGGTTTCCGCAGTCCGAACACGGCGATCTATTCGGTCGCGATGAGTATTTTACTTACGGCGGGCTATTTGGGAGCGAAATACATCATGCGGCGTACGTATTATGCGAGAATCGTTGAAAAGCCGAAGCAAATGGAAGATGCGTTGATACGGCACGTCATGACGCCTGAACATAAAAAGACGATAGAATTTACGCGTGAATTATATCGCCTGTACCAGCATGAAGTACAGACATTATATAATAGACAAAATCGTCATTTGCATTTCATGAACCAATGGGTACATCAAATGAAAACGCCGATTTCGGTCATTAATTTATTATTACAAGAAGATGAAGTGGATAAGAAGAGTATCGAGCAGGAAGTGGGGCGCATCCAAAACGGATTGGAAATCGTCCTGGTCAATGCACGACTTGAAACGTTTGAAGAAGATATGCAAATTGAGCGGCTATTGCTTCGGCAAGTGTTACAAGAAGTGCTAAATGACAACAAACGACTCTTTATTGCGAACGGTCTGTTTCCCGTGCTGAACGTCGAGGAGCACTTAATGGTTGCGACCGACCGGAAATGGATCAAGTTCATGCTCAATCAATTCATTACGAATGCAGTGAAATATACATTTGAAAAAGGGAAGAAAATTCATGTCAATGCAGTGCAGCTTCAAGAAGGGCTGTGTCTTGAAATCGTCGATGAAGGAATCGGAATACCGGCATCCGATTTACACCGTGTGACGAAAGCATTCTTTACAGGTGAAAACGGCAGATTGTCCGGTGAATCGACAGGCATGGGGCTGTATATTGCGTCCGAAGTCTGTGAGAAACTGGGCCACCAACTGACGATATCTTCCAAACAAGGTGAAGGCACGACGATTGCATTACTATTTACAGACGGAGAGGCGGGTGAACAACCAAATGACACAACCGGTCGTTAAGATGGAAGATGTAACGAAGATCTATGAAGGTAAAGTGATACATCGTGCACTGAATCAATTGGATTTCGATGTGCAAGAAGGGGAGTTCGTTGCCATTATGGGTCCGTCGGGTAGTGGCAAGACGACGTTGCTGAACTTATTGATGGCGACGGATATTCCAACCTATGGCAAGATTGTCATTGGAGGCGTGGAACCAGAAAAGCTCAGTCAAAATCAAATTGCTTTATTCCGCAGACGACAAATTGGTTTCGTCTTTCAGGAAATCAATTTACTGCAAATGCTGACGGTGGAAGAAAATCTTGTATTGCCGTTAACGCTTGATGGATTACCCGTTGAAGAGATGAAAAAGCGGGTAGAAGATATGGCGCAAAAGCTGAACTTGGGAGATATTTTGGAGCGTCGACCGGATGAATTATCAGGTGGACAAGCACAGCGTACCGCGATAGGACGGGCGCTCATCCATCAGCCGAGCATTGTATTAGCGGATGAGCCGACAGGAAATCTGGATTCCAAATCAGCGAAAGATGTACTCGAATTACTCGAACATATTAACCAGCATGAAAAGACGTCGATCATTATGGTGACGCACGACCCGATTGCTGCGAGTTACTGTGACCGCGTATTGTTCATTAAAGACGGGGAGTTTTTCAATGAAATTTATAAAGATGAACGCCGGCAAACATTTTTCCAGCGGATCTTGAATGTGTTGTCGTTACTTGGAGGGAATGTCAATGACTTTTCGACAGTTCGCTTACCGTAACGTCCTTCGTAACCGCCGAGTCTATGCCGCATTCTTCATGGCGAGTGTATTTTCCGTCATGGTGTTTTTCCTCTATTCTATGTTGCTGTTCCATCCGTCAATTGAAAACACCTTTTTAAAAGAGATTTCAACGCTCGGTATGGGCATAGCGGAAATCATTCTATTTATTTTCACGCTGTTTTTCCTGTTTTATTCGATGCGTGCATTTTTGCAGGCGCGTTCAAAAGAGTTCGGTGTGTTACTGCTTCTCGGAATGGCAAAGCGCCAGTTGCATCGACTCATTTTCATCGAGACGATGTTGCTTGGATTCGCATCGATCATCAGCGGGATTTTCCTCGGCTTCATGTTTTCAAAGTTCTTCTTCATGATTGTCAAAGCGATTGTACAAATTCCAGTTTTACCGCTTTATTTATCTTGGAAACCATTCGTGCTGACGATGGGGGCATTCCTTAGTTTATTCGCTATCATTTCATATATCGCACCCGTATTCATTCAGCAAGGGCAAGTATCGGACTTATTAAATGGGGATATGGCCGTACAATCGGTTTACTCGTACTCGAAAAGCCGTGGCATATTCGGAGTCGTGCTATTATTGCTCGCCTACGCGATGGCGGCATTCGTCTCGCGCTCGAGCATCATTAGTCTGTTCTTCTTGCTACCACCACTCCTCACAGTCGGAACGTATTACTTTTTTACAGACACCTTACCGCTTGTATTGCATGCACTGCGGCGGCAAAAGAAAATTTTTTGGCGGGACTTCTGGATGATCTCGATCTCGGAAAGCATCGTCCGTTTAAAAGAAAATGCGCGGATGTTCTTCATCGTGACGATCGTTTCGACAATAGCGTTCATGTCAGTCGGTATTCTGGCGTCGTTAACGTCATTCGCTTCGCAATATCGTGAAGTGAATCCACTCGGGCTTATTTATAAAAGCTTGCCGCATAATGATTTCGAGTATCAACATATTGCGAAATTGACCAATGAACTCGACCAACAAGGTCTTGATTACTGGGCTGTACGATTCCGTGTGCTGGAACAGCAATCATCCTATACTAAGAATAAAGTCAATATCGTCAAGCTATCTGATCTGAATGAATTGGCCGCAACCTTCGGGGAAAAGCCGCTTTCCTTACAAAGTGGCCACGCGTTGTTCTTACCCGCAACAGCAGCCGCCGCTAATCAGTTGTCGACAGAATCAGTCAACACCGAACTGGCTGACAGCAGCGTCTCACTTGAGATCGAAGGCGTCTATCCGTATAAACTGTTTCCACCAAACGCGCTTGGGCTCAATACGATCGTCGTCAATCATTTGGACTTCGACCGCATCGAAGAACAAGCGGGTGTCGATGCACTGGCGTTTAATTATTATGCGTTTAACGTACGGGACTGGCAAGAGACGCGGGAAATCGGATTGTCTATCCATGCCCAAGTGCTGGCTGGGCTAATGCTCGAACACCGCGATCCGGTGCGCTATGAGTTTGAGAATCCAGGGTTGAATTACTCGCATATCCGTATGACGTTTTCGTTGTTGTTGTTTATCGGATTATTGCTGGCAGGCGTATTTTTCCTTGCGTCCGGTAGTTTTATCTATTTCCGTTTGTATACGTCGCTCAGCTACGATCGACGGCAGTATGCGGTGTTGCAGCGGATTGGGATGACGGATAGGGAGTTTACGAAGATCGTCAACCGGCAGTTGATTCCGCAGTTTTTCTTCCCGTGGGGTGTGTCGTTCATCCACAGTGTGTTTGCGTTTATGTCGCTGCAGGTGATCTGGGATGCGCTGGCGGAGATTTCGATTGTCAAGGAGCTAGCGCTTGTGCTGGCGGGCTTTGCGCTGATGCAGATTTTCTATTTCTATCTGATCCGCTGGCGTTACATTTCACATATCAAGGCACCTACTTCTTAGGAAGAGGTGTCTTTTCTTATGAACAGAGAGGTACATGGTGGGTGCAAGGGGATTGAAGCTCCAGCTGGGGACGCGTTCCGGAGGGCGTGGCCCGAGCCGCTTCCCTCACTTCGTTCAGTCCAGGGTCTCGGACTCACGCTGATCCTCCCGGAGCATTCCTGTTTGGTTAGTGGAGCCCTATTGAAATAGAAAAGTCCCCTTGGTATGATTCGGGGGTGTCAAGGCATCGACTACTTGACCCCTAATAATAACCAAGGAGGACTCACATGAAT